>NZ_KB895832.1:0-185773 GCF_000374985.1 Micromonospora sp. CNB394
GCACCGACGACATCGAGATGCACTTCCTGCCCGGCTACGCCCCTGAACTCAACCCCGTGGAACTGCTCAACCACGACGTCAAACACCATGTCGCACAAGCCCGCCCGGCCAGCCCTACAGATCTGGCCACCGCAGCCAGCCGGCACCTACGCCGCCGGCAGAACCAGCCAGCCACGGTGAAAGCCTTCTTCGGCAAGCCCGAAGTCCGCTACGCCGCAGAATAACCACGGCACATTTGCCCTACCCCTCAATAACGCCTCACCTCACCAGGCTGCGGCCAGGAAGCCGACGGTGATCAGCAGCGGCCCGGCCAGTGCCAGGCCGACCGCCCGGCGCCGCTGCCGCTCGTCGGTGAGCCGGGTGGCCCCGGTCCACCTGGCGATCCCGGCGGCGCAGCCGGCCACCAGGGCCAGCCCCAGCAGCCAGTGCAGGTGCCGTCCGGCGCCGGTGTCCGCGTAGGCGGTGGACCCGTCCGGCCCGGTCATCCGCGCGCGCAGCGAGCTGCCGGTGTCGGTGCGCCCGGCCGGTACGCCGCTGACGCGTACCCCGTGGGCCTGGAACCGGTCGCCGTCGGCGGAGAAGATGCCCCGGCAGCGCTGGGTGAATCCGCCGCCCGCGCACTCGGTGATCATCACGGTGCCGCCGGTCGAGTGCCCGACCGCCAGCCAGAACGGCCCGGCGCTCACCCAGGCGAAGAACGCGGCGAGCAGGCTCAGCGTCACCAGCACGGCCAGCCCGGCGGGCGGGCTCGGCGGCGCGGGCGGGCGGACGCGTTCCCGCCGCGCGGGCGGCCGGCCGGGAGGCGGGCGCGGCTCGTCCCGCAGCGGCGTGCCGTCCCAGTGCACCTCCTCGATCGGTGCCCAGCCGCCGGCCGGGGCGGCCTCGCGCTGCCAGCGCGGCTGGCGCACCGGCACCCGGTTCGGCACGGCGTCCACCGGCGCTCCGGTGGTCGGCTCCACCTCCACCGGCGGGTCCGCCGGGTCGAGCCGTGGCTGCGGGGCGAAGGGCCCGCCGGGCGGCACGGGCCGCGCCGCCCGCCGCGTGGCGGCGGCCGACGGCTCGGGTGCCGGTGGTCTGCTGGTCACGATGTTCATTTCACACCGGTACGTCGGTATTGTCGGTTAGCCGAGGCCGCGTGTCGGCGACAAATCGGACGTACGGTCCGAGCGCACACCCCATTGGTTCGCGGCACACCCGCGGCAATCACTAGGCTTGCTGCTCATGAGTCACGTTCTCGCCGCGGTCGCCTGGCCCTACGCCAACGGCCCGCGCCACATCGGCCACGTATCCGGATTCGGCGTTCCCTCCGACGTCTTCTCCCGGTACATGCGGATGGCCGGTCACGACGTGCTCATGGTCTCCGGCACCGACGAGCACGGCACCCCGATCCAGGTGCAGGCCGACGCCGAGGGGGTCACCCCCCGCGAGCTGGCCGACCGCTACAACCGGGTGATCGCCGAGGACCTGCGGGCGCTGGGCCTGTCGTACGACCTGTTCACCCGCACCACCACGCGCAACCACTACGCGGTGGTGCAGGAGCTGTTCAGCGGCCTGCACCGCAACGGCTACATCGTCCCGAAGGTCACCACCGGGGCGATCTCCCCGTCCACCGGCCGGACGCTGCCCGACCGCTACATCGAGGGCACCTGCCCGATCTGCGGCTACGACAGCGCGCGCGGCGACCAGTGCGACAACTGCGGCAACCAGCTCGACCCGATCGACCTGATCGACCCCAAGTCGAAGATCAACGGGGAGACACCGGAGTTCGTCGAGACCGAGCACTTCTTCCTCGACCTCCCCGCCCTGGCCGACTCGCTGCGGCAGTGGCTGGACACCCGCGAGGGCTGGCGTCCGAACGTGCTGCGCTTCTCCCGCAACCTGCTCGACGACCTCCAGCCCCGGGCCATCACCCGGGATCTGGAGTGGGGCGTGCCGATCCCGCTCGACGACTGGCGCGACCGCCCGGACAAGCGGATCTACGTGTGGTTCGACGCGGTCATCGGCTACCTGTCCGCGTCCATCGAATGGGCCCGACGCACCGGCGACCCGGAGGCGTGGCGCAAGTGGTGGTCGGCGGACGGTCAGGGGAAGGACGCCCGCTCCTACTACTTCATGGGCAAGGACAACATCGTCTTCCACTCGGTGATCTGGCCGGCGCTGCTCGGCGGCTACTCCGGTGAGGGCGCCCGCGACGGCGAGCCGGGCGAGCTGGGCCGGCTCAACCTGCCCACCGAGGTCGTCTCCAGCGAGTACCTGACCATGGAAGGGCGCAAGTTCTCCTCCTCCCGCAAAGTGGTCATCTACGTCCGGGACTTCCTGGAGCGCTACGACGCCGACGCGCTGCGCTACTTCATCGCGGTGGCCGGCCCGGAGAGCAACGACACCGACTTCACCTGGGCCGAGTTCCTGCGCCGCAACAACGACGAACTGGTCGCCGGCTGGGGCAACCTGGTCAACCGGTCGGTGTCCCTGGCGGCGAAGAACTTCGGCGCGATCCCGCCGGTCGACCCGGCCGGGCTCACCGAGGCCGACCAGGCACTGCTGGACACCGCGAAGGCCGGCTTCGCCGTCGTCGGCGACCTGATCGCCCGGCACCGGCAGAAGCAGGCCATCGGCGAGGCCATGAAGGTCGTCGCCGAGGCCAACAAGTACCTCTCCGAGCAGGCGCCCTGGAAGCTCAAGGGCGCTGACGACAAGCCCCGCATGGGCACCGTCCTGCACGTCGCGCTCCAGGTGGTCAGCGACGCCAACACGCTGCTCACCCCGTTCCTGCCGCACTCCGCCCAGAAGATCCACGAGTTGCTCGGCGGCACCGGCGTGCACGCGCCGATGCCGGTCGTCGAGGAGGTCGACGACCTCGACGGCGGACCGTCGTACCCGGTGCTGACCGGCGACTACACGGTCGGGGCGCGCTGGGAGTCCGTACCCCTGGAAGCGGGCCGGCCGCTCGCGGCGCCGAAGCCGGTGTTCCGCAAGCTCGACCCGTCCATCGTCGAGGAGGAACTGGCCCGCCTGGCCGGCTGAGCACACGCGCGGACCGCGGCCCGGGGATCTCCCCGGGCCGCGGTCGTCTCTCCCGTCAGGCGGTCGCCATGCTCGGCTCGCCGATGAACTCCATGATGGCCGTGTTGACCTCGGTGGGA
The DNA here is from genome assembly GCF_000374985.1 of Micromonospora sp. CNB394. Taxonomy (NCBI): domain Bacteria; kingdom Bacillati; phylum Actinomycetota; class Actinomycetes; order Micromonosporales; family Micromonosporaceae; genus Micromonospora; species Micromonospora sp. CNB394. Next base: position 3,144 of record NZ_KB895832.1, read on the forward strand.
TGGGTCCACGGCGTGCCGTGCGGCGCACCCCTCAGCGTGACCAGCTTGGCGTCGGACAGCATGTTCACCAGCCGCTGACCCGTCACCGGGAACGGCAGCACGTTGTCCTTGTCACCCTGGATGATCAGCACCGGCACGTCGATGTTCGGCAGGTCACCGCGGAAGTCGGTTTGCCAGGCGTCCACCGAGTCGTGGGTGCCCTTGGCCGACGCCTGCGCGCCGATCTGCCAGTGCGCGCGGTACGCCTCGTCGCTGACCAGCTTCCCCCGGTTCTCGCTGGCGTTGAAGAACGCGTCGCAGAACTGGGTCAGGTAGGCGAACCGGTCCTGGATGATCGCCTTCTGGAACCCGTCGAACATGCTCTTGTCGACGCCCTCCGGATCGTCGGGCGTCTTCAGCAGGTACGGCGCCAACGGGGCCATCAGCACCGCCCGGTCCACCCGGTCCGACCCGTACGCACCCAGGTAGCGGGTCACCTCACCGGTGCCCATGGAGTGCCCGACCAGGATCGCGTCCCGCAGGTCCAGCTCGGTCATCAGCACGTCCAGGTCGGCCGCGAACGTGTCGTAGTCGTAGCCCATGGCCGGCTGCGCGGAACTGCCGAACCCTCGCCGGTCGTACGTGATCACCCGGTACCCGGCGTCCAGCAGCGGACCGCTCATCTTCTCCCAGGTCGCCCCGTTGAACGGGAAACCGTGGATCAGCACGATCGGCCGACCGGAACCGTGATCCTCGTAGTACAGGTCGATGGGTGCGGCGTTCTCCGTACCGACAGTGACGAAAGGCATGTCGGGGTTCCCCCTCGCGCGGGCTTCTCGGACCCCCCACGCCTTCCCGACCTGCCCTCGTCTATTCGTGGCGGGCCGGATAGGGCACGTCCGCCACCCGGTCGTCGGTCAGCTCGCCGCCGGGCGCCCAGACCTCGTACACGCCGCGTTCCAGGCACTGCGCGCCGGTCGCGGCCACCCCGTCCGGATCCGGGCGGCGCAGCCGCAACCGCAGCCAGCCGCCCTCCTCCCGCAGCACCAGGCACGGCACCCCGCGCCAGACCGCCGTACGCACCCGGCGGGCCGCCGCCTCCACCGGGTACCGGGCCGCCCGGGTCATCGCCAGCACCCGGAACCCGCCCGGCTGGTCGGCCACCGCCTCGTACTCCGAACCGGCGTACGTGCCGACGAGCCGGGTCGAGCGCGGAGCCTCGCCGGTCGGCACGTACTCCTGGTCGGCGGCCAGACCGGGCACCGCGGCGAGCAGGTGCCGCCACTGCGGCCCGGCCAGGCGCAGCCAGCCCCGCTGCTCCGCCTGGTAGGTGTAGAGCACCACCTCCACCCCTTCCGCCGGGTAGGCGAGCAGCGTGGCGTTCGCCGGCATCGGCAGGTCGGCGAACTCCCGGGTGACGAACTCCGGTACGAGCTGCGCGCTGCTCGGCACGAACCCGGTGCCCAGAACCGGCGGCCCGAGCCGGTCCCGGGGCGGCAACGCCATGAGCCCCCGGTGCGCCGGGCCCACCGGCACGTCGTAGTCGGCCGGGTCGGCGGCCCGCCAGCGCAGCGCGTACGCCACGTCGCCGCCCTCGGAGTCGCCCCGCAGCACCGCCATCCCGGCCGGTGTCCGCAGGTGCGCCACGTCGTGCTCCCGGTAACAGAAGCCGTGCGGCAGCCAGCCGCGCACGTACCCGGCGAGCTGCCGGGCGGAGAGCACCTTCACCATCCGGGTACCGGGCCGGACCACCGCCGACGCCCGCACCGCGGCGAGCGTCGGATCGGCCGCCGCGCCCGGCTGCTGGCTGAGCTGATGCAGGTACGCCCAGCCCCGGTCCCGGTGCACCGGCATCAGCAGCGGCGCGTCCGTGTCGTCCGCCGGCTCGGCGCCCCCGTGCACCGCGTCCACCTCGGTCGCGTGCACGAACCGGCGCCACGGATAGCCGTTGCCGGGCCGGGGACACCACTCGAACCCGGGCGCCTCGTCGGCGCTGAACAACTCGTACGCCGCGCCCCGGGCGATCTCCTCCGCCGGATGCACCCGGCCGCCGTACGTCACGCGCAACCCGGCCCGGTCGGAGGCGGGCCCGCCGGCGTGGTCCGTGACGGTCACTCCAGGACGCTAAGCCCGCCAGATGTGAGCCATGTGAACAGGCGGTGGCGGTCCGGGAACGCCGCACCGGGCGGGTGTGTGATGCTGGCCGCGATGACCGAGCAGACCGAGACCCGCAAGCAGCGCGCCGCCCGCCGGGCCGGGGAGTTCCCGCCCGCCCCCGAGCCGCTGCCCGTACCCGTGCCGGACAGCCACACCCATCTCGACATCACCGTCGGCGAGTTCGGCACGCCTCCCGGTGGCGCATCCGGCGACGACCCGGTGGCCGCCGCGATCGACGTCGCCGCCCGGGCCGGCGTGGACCGCCTCGTCCAGGTCGGGGTGGACGTCGACTCGTCCCGGTGGGGCGCCGACGTGGCCGACCGGTACGCCCCGGTGCTCGCCACCGTCGCGCTGCACCCGAACGAGGCGCCCCGGCTGGCCGACCTGGACGAGGCGCTGCGCGAGATCGAGACGCTCGCCGGCCGGGACCGGGTCCGGGGTGTCGGCGAGACCGGCATGGACTTCTTCCGTACCGGCGACGACGGGCGGGCGGCGCAGGAGGAGAGCTTCCGGGCGCACATCGCCATCGCCAAGCGGCACGGCAAGGCGCTCGTCATCCACGACCGGGACGCGCACGCCGACGTGCTGCGCGTCGTCGACGACGAGGGCGCCCCGGACACCGTGGTCATGCACTGCTTCTCCGGCGACGCCGACTTCGCCCGCGAGTGCGTCCGGCGCGGCTTCCTGCTCAGCTTCGCCGGCACCGTCACGTTCGGCAGCGCCGCCGCGCTGCGCGAGGCCGCCGCCGTCACCCCGCCCGCGCAGATGCTCGTGGAGACCGACGCGCCCTACCTCACCCCGATGCCGTACCGGGGACGGCCCAACGCGTCGTACCTGATCCCGCTGACGGTCCGCTTCCTCGCCGAGACCACCGGCACCGACCTGGACGCCCTCTGCGCCGCCCTCTCCACCAACGGTGAGCGCGCGTTCGGCCCGTGGCGTTAAGAAGGGGCCCCTCCATATCGCGAGGCGTTAAGAAGGGGCCCTTCCTTCCCCGCGGGCGGGGGCGCTTACGCTACGGGGCGTGACCGGACTCCTCGGCCCGGCGGAGATCCGGGAACTCGCCGCGCGCCTCGGCGTCACGCCGACCAAGAAGCTCGGCCAGAACTTCGTGCACGACCCGAACACCGTGCGCCGGATCGTCACCACCGCCGGCCTGACCCCCGACGACGTGGCGCTGGAGGTCGGCCCCGGCCTCGGCTCGCTCACGCTCGCCCTGCTGCCGGTCGCCGCGCACGTGCACGCCGTGGAACTCGACCCGGCGCTGGCCGCCGCGCTGCCGGAGACCGCCGCCCGCTTCGCCGGGACGGCCGCCGGGCGGCTCACCGTCCACCCGGCCGACGCGCTGCGGGTCACCGCCGCCGACCTGGGCGACCCGGCGCCGACCGCGCTGGTGGCGAACCTGCCCTACAACGTCGCCGTGCCGGTCGTGCTGCACCTGCTCGCCGAACTGCCCACGCTGCGCCACGGCCTGGTGATGGTGCAGAAGGAGGTCGCCGACCGGCTCGTCGCCGGTCCCGGCTCCAAGGTGTACGGCATCCCGTCGGTCAAACTCGCCTGGTACGCCCGCGCCCGCGCCGCCGGTAAGGTCCCGCCGAACGTGTTCTGGCCGGTGCCGAACGTCGACTCCGGCCTGGTCGCGTTCGCCCGCCGCGAACCGCCCCGGCCGGACGTACCCCGGAGGACCGTCTTCGCGGTCGTCGACGCCGCGTTCGCGCAGCGCCGCAAGACGCTGCGGGCCGCCCTGGCCGGCTGGGCCGGCGGCGCCGACCGGGCCGCCGCCGCGCTCACCGCCGCCGGCGTGGACCCGGGCGCCCGGGGCGAATCGCTCACCGTCGAGCAGTTCGCCGCCATCGCCGCGTCGGCCCCGGGCGCCCCCGGCGGCGAGCAGTAGGCTGGCGCCGTTGCCCGACCCTGCGCCGAGGAGCTGACCGTGCCGAAGCCGTTCGACATCCGCCCACGTCCGGTGGAGTCCGCCCGGTGACCGAGGCATGGCGACCGGAGGACGAGGACGGGCAGCGGCGCGGGTCCAGCGGCCCGGTCAAGGTGCGGGTGCCGGCCAAGGTCAACCTGCATCTCGGCGTCGGGCCGCTGCGGCGTGACGGCTACCACGAGCTGAACACCGTCTACCACGCGATTTCCATCTACGACGAGTTGACCGCCCGTCGCGGCGACACGCTCACCCTCACCATGGAGGGCGAGGGCGCCGGCGAGCTGGCCCTGGACGACACCAACCTGGCGCTGCGCGCCGCGCACGCGCTCGCCGGCTACGCGGGCGTCGCCCCGCACGCCCGGCTGCACCTGCGCAAGCAGATCCCGCTCGCCGGCGGGCTCGCCGGTGGCAGCGCCGACGCCGCCGCCGCGCTCGTCGCCTGCGACACGCTCTGGGGCACCGGGCTGTCCCGCGACGAACTCGCCGGCATCGCCGCCGACCTCGGCTCCGACGTGCCGTTCCTCATCCACGGCGGCACCGCGCTCGGCACCGGCCGGGGCGAGGCGGTCAGCCCGGTGCTGGCCCGCCCCACCTCCTGGCACTGGGTGGTGGCCATCGCCGACGGCGGCCTGTCCACCCCGGCCGCCTACCGGGAACTGGACCGGCTGCGCGACACCGGAGCCGCCGGCACGCCGCTGGGCAGCACCGACGCACTGCTCGCCGCCCTGCGCCAGCGCGACCCCCTGGTGCTCGCCGCCACGCTCGGCAACGACCTCCAGGACGCCGCGCTGACCATGCGCCCGGCGCTGGCCGAGACGCTCAAGGCCGGCGAAGCCGCAGGCGCGCTCGCCGGTATCGTCTCCGGCTCCGGTCCCACCTGCGTCTTCCTGGCCACCGGCGAGGCCGACGCGGTCCGGATCGCCGCCGAGATCACCGCCGCCGGGGTGTGCCGGGAGGCCCGCGTCGCGCACGGTCCGGTCGCCGGCGCCCGCGTCGTCTGACGCCCCGTACCCTTGACTCAGGCGTCCCGGGCCCCCGGGACGCCTGAGTCGTGAGGGGTGGGTCAGTGGCCAACATCGTCAACCTGGACCGGGTGTCCAAGGGGTACGGCGCCGCGGGGCCGCTGCTCACCGACGTCTCGCTCGGCCTCGACGACGCCGACCGGGTCGGTGTGGTCGGTCTCAACGGCGCCGGCAAGTCGACGCTGCTGCGGCTGCTCACCCGCACCGAGGAACCCGACGACGGCCGTGTCACCCACCGCCGCGACCTGCGGGTGGCCTGGCTGCCGCAGCGCCTGGACCTGGCCGGAGACCTCACCGTGCGGGACGTCGTGCTCGGCACCGCCTGGCTGAGCGAGAGCATGGGCGCCGAGCACGAGTGGGCCGGCGACGCGGGTGTGCGCGCCATCCTCGACGGCCTCGGCATGCCCCACCTCGGCCTGGACACGGCCGTCGGTCCGATGTCCGGTGGCGAACGCCGCCGGGTCGCGCTTGCCGCGCTGCTGGTCCGCGACGCCGACCTGCTCGTCCTCGACGAGCCCACCAACCACCTCGACGTCGGTGGCGTCGACTGGCTGGCCCGGCACCTCGTCACCCGCAAGGGCGCGCTCGTCGTGGTCACCCACGACCGCTGGTTCCTCGACGCCGTCTGCACCACCACCTGGGAGGTCGCCGACCAGACCGTCCGGGCGTACGAGGGCGGCTTCGCCGCCTGGACGCTGGCCCGCGTCGAGCGGCAGCGCGTCGCCGCCGCCACCGAGGCCCGCCGGCAGAACCTGCTCCGCAAGGAGATCGCCTGGCTGCGCCGGGGCGCCCCGGCCCGCACCTCCAAGCCCAAGTTCCGCATCGACGCGGCGAACGCGCTCATCGCCGACGTGCCGGAACCCCGCGACACCATGTCGCTGCAACGGCTCGCCACCGCCCGGCTCGGCAAGCAGGTGTACGACCTCGAACACGTCCGGCTGCACGCCGGGCCGAAGGAGATCCTGCACGACACCACGTGGCAGGTCGGCCCCGGCGACCGCGTCGCGATCCTCGGCCGCAATGGCGCCGGCAAGACCACCCTGCTGCGGATGCTCGCCGGGGTGACCGGTCCCGACGGCGGGCGCTTCGCCGCCGGGCAGACCGTCCGGCCCGCGTTCCTGTCCCAGGAACTCGCCGAACTCCCCGGCCACCTGCGCGTGCTGGAAGCCGTGGAGGAGGTGGCCCGGCGTGTGCAGTTCGGCGACCGGGAGATCAGCGCCGCCCAGCTCGCCGAGATCTTCGGCTTCGACGACAAGCGGCTCTGGACCCCGGTGAGCGACCTGTCCGGCGGTGAGCGCCGCCGCCTGCAGATGCTGCGGCTGCTCGCCGGGGAACCCAACGTGCTGCTGCTGGACGAGCCCACCAACGACCTGGACACCGACACGCTCGCCGCGCTGGAGGACCTGCTCGACTCGTGGCCCGGCACGATCGTGGTGGCCAGCCACGACCGCTACCTGATCGAGCGGGTCACCGACGTCGCGTACGGCATGTTCGGTGACGGCCGGCTGGTGCACCTGCCCGGCGGCGTCGACGAATACCTGGCGCGCGCCGCCGCGGCCGGCGGCCCGGCACCCGCCGACCTCACCCCGGCCACGGCGGCGCCGGCGCGCGAGGGCATGTCCGCGGCCGAGGTACGCGTCGCGAAGAAGGAACTCAACCGGCTGGAACGGCAGATCGCCAAGCTCGAACAGAAGGAGGCGGGCCTGCACGAGCAGCTCGCCGCGAACGCCACCGACTACGCCCGGGTCGCCGAGCTGGACGCCCAGCTCAAGGAGGTGCGGGCCGAGCGGGACCGCACCGAGGAGACCTGGCTGGCCCTCGCCGAGGAGCTTCCGGCCGGCTGACCTGCCGCCGGGGTGGGGGGTGTGCGGCGTCACTGACCGGCGTACGGGACAATCACCTGTGGAACCCTCGTCCGTTCGGTCTTTTGGAGACGCAGAGATGGCCCACACCCCCGTCAACCACCCCGCGCGGCCGATCTACCGGGCGATCGGCGGGCTCGTTGGTCTGTACTTCGTCGTCTTCGGCGGCCTCGGCGTCATCGCCAGCGCCGGCAACGACTTCCTCGCCCAGGACGGCACCAAGGTCCTCGGCCAGGGCACCAACATGGCGTTCTCGCTGCTGTCGATGCTGCTCGGCGTCGTGATCCTGGTCGGCATCGCGATCGGCCGCAACCTCGACGTGGCGATCAACCAGTGGCTGGCCTACACGCTGATGATGATCGGCCTGGCCGCGCTGGCGTTCCTCCAGACCGACGCCAACATCTTCAACTTCTCGATCATGACCGACATCGTGGTCCTGACGCTGTCGCTGGTGCTCCTGATGGTCGGCATGTACGGCAAGGTCGGCTCCGACGACGAGCACGAGGCCTGGCAGAAGGCCCGCCTGGTGCTCTGATCCCGCCTCGTACCGAAGGCCCGGCCGCTGCGCCGGGCCTTCGCCGTTCTCCGGACGGGAGCGGACAACCCGGGCGACAATGACCCCGAATCAGTCACACGGCTGGAGGGCATCATGGCGCACTTCCCGGTGAACCACCCCGCACGGCCGCTCTACCGGGTGCTGTCCGGGCTCATCGGCCTCTACATCCTGGTCTTCGGTGTCTTCGGCGTCTTCCAGACCTGGGGCGAAGGACTGTTCGGCCGGGACAGCGACTGGGCGCTCGGCCTGCGCACCAACCTGGCCTTCTCGCTGGTCTCGGTGGTCTTCGGCGCGGTCCTGCTGGTCGGCGCGTCCCGCCGCGACAACCTCGGCCACTACATGAACCTCACCGCCGGGGCGGTCTTCCTGGTCACCGGCATCCTCATGATGTCGGTGCTCCAGACCCCGGCGAACTTCCTGAACTTCTCGATGTCGACGGTCATCGTGTCGCTGCTGTTCGGGCTCGTCCTGCTCGCCACCGGCCTCTACGACAAGGTCGGCTCACCCGAGCACGCCGAGGAGGAGCGGCAGCGCCGCTATCACCCGATCGCCGACAACCGCTGAGGCTCAGCCCCGGGGGATCGGCCCCGGCTTCGACTCCAGGTGCGACAACCCGTTCCAGGCCAGGTTCACCAGGTGCGCCGCCACCGTCTCCTTGCGCGGCTTGCGCACCTCCAGCCACCAGCGGCCGGTCAGCGCCACCATGCCCACCAGGGCCTGCGAGTAGAGCTCCGCCAGCTTCGGGTCGTACCCCCGGATGGAGAACTCGCCCGCCAGGATGTGCTCCACCTGGTGCGCCACGTCGTTCATCACGCTACTGAAGTTGCCCGTCGCCGACATCAGCGGGGACTCCCGGACCAGCACCCGGAACCCGCTGGTCTCCTCCTCGATGTAGGTCAGCAGCGTCAGTGCCGCCTGCTCCAGCAGCTCCCGCGGGTTGCCCGCGGTCAACGCCGTGGTGACGCGGTCCAGCAGGGCGCGGACCTCCCGGTCCACCACCACCGCGTAGAGCCCCTCCTTGCCGCCGAAGTGCTCGTAGACCACCGGCTTGGAGACCTTGGCGCGCGCCGCCACCTCCTCGATCGAGGTCGCGTCGAAGCCGCGCTCGGCGAAGATCTGCCGGGCGATCGAGATCAACTGCTCGCGTCGCTGCGTCGCGGACATCCGCACCCGGGAGGGCTTCGCCGCCGGCACGGGCCGCCGACGGGTGCGGTCGCTGCCGGAAACGTCGGTCACCCGTCCATCCTGCCAGGCGCGGCGCCCCCGGTCAGACCGGTCGCTGTCGTACGTACGTTCTACGTTGTGCCGGTGACCGACCCACTCGCCGCCGAGGCGCGGCGCCTGCGCGTGGACGAGCAGCTCTCCGTCGCCGAGATCCGGGCTCGCCTGGGCATCAGCCGCGACCGGGTGTACGCGCTGCTGCGCGGCATCCCGCCGCCGGAGTGGACCCGGCGGCCGCGAGCCCGGGACGACGCGCGGGCCGAGGCCCTGCGGCTGCGCGCGGTGGGCCGGTCGGTCGACGAGATCGCGGTGTGGCTCGGGGTGGCGAAGTCGACCGCCTACCGCTGGGTGGGGCACATACCGCTCGACGCTTCCTCCGACGCCGCAGCACAACGCCGTCGGGCGGCCGGTGCCCGGCGTGCGCTCGTATGGGCGGGGAAGCGGACGCTGCGCGAGGCGGCCGAGTGCGAGGCGCGGAGACGGGCGGCCGACTGGGTCGGGGCGCTCGCGTCGCGGGAACTGCTACTCGTCGGTGCGGTGCTCTACATGTGCGAGGGCACGAAGAGTAGACCGGCCAACCCCCGATACGACCTGACGTTCACCAACAGCGACATCCGCCTGGTGGAACTGTTCGTCCGCTTCGTCGAGACGACCGGGCGAAGCCGCCATGAGCTGAGATATCGCGTGGCCATCCATGGGAACGCGGACGCCGAGGCGGCCGGTCGATGGCGGGCGGCCGAGCTGGGCGTGGACGTCGGTTGCTTCCAGCGAGGGCATGGCCGCGGCCCCTGCCCCCGATCCGAGACCTCCCGGGATGGACGACACCCGCTAAGCTGTCTGCGTCCCTTCGGCCGTGGTGTAACTGGCAACACCCAAGATTTTGGTTCTTGTGTTTCAGGTTCGAATCCTGGCGGCCGAGCAATTCCAGGTATAGGTGCCCTGGGGTACGCGGCAACCTGCGGGCTGCTCTGGTTAGCATGACCGCGAGACTGTCGCCGTCCCGACGGGAGCCACGTCGTGTCCCAGCCCCACCTCCGCACCGTTGTCGTGCTCGCCGCCGGTGAGGGCAAGCGGATGAAGTCGTCCCTGCCCAAGGTGCTGCACCCGCTGCTCGGCCGTACCCTGCTCGGTCACGTGCTCACCGCGGCCGGTCCGCTCGGTGCGGACCGCACGGTGGTCGTGGTCGGCCACGGCGCCGACCAGGTCCGGGAGCACCTGTCCGAGGTCGCCCCCGGTGCCACGCCGGTGCTCCAGGAGCGCCAGCTCGGCACCGGGCATGCGGTCCGCATGGCGCTGGACGCGGTGCCGGACGCGAGCGGCACCGTCGTGGTCATCAACGGGGACGTGCCGCTGCTGCGGCCGGAGACGGTCCAGGCGCTCGTCGAGGCGCACGAGGACGCCGCCGCCGCGGCGACGGTGCTCGCCGCCGAGGTGCCCGACCCGACCGGCCTGGGCCGGATCGTACGGGACGTGCAGGGGCAGCTGGAGCAGATCATCGAGGAGCGCGACGCCACCCCGCAGCAGCGCGCGCTGCGGGAGATCAACGCGGGTATCTACGCGTTCGACGCGGCCCGGCTGCGGGAGGCGCTGGGCAAGCTCTCCACCGACAACGACCAGGGCGAGGAGTACCTGACCGACGTCTTCGCGCTGCTGCGCGACGCCGGGGAGCCGGTGGCGGTGCACTGCGCCGCCGACTACGTGGAGACGCTCGGCTGCAACGACCGGGTCGAGCTGGCCGCGCTGCGCCGGCTGCTGCGGGACCGGGTGAACGAGGGCTGGATGCGTACCGGGGTCAGCATCCTCGACCCGCACACCACCTGGATCGACGTGACGGTGACCGTCGAGCGGGACGCGGTGATCGACCAGAACACGCAGCTCCAGGGCGCCACGACGGTCGGCGCGGGCGCGCTCGTCGGCCCGGACACCACGCTCATCGACACGGTGGTGGGCGCGGGCGCGAGCATCGTGCGCAGTCACGCGCTCGGCGCCGAGGTGGGCCCGCAGGCGAGCGTCGGCCCGTACGCGTACCTGCGTCCGGAGTCGCGGCTGGGCCGCAAGGCGAAGGTCGGCACGTTCGTGGAGACCAAGAAGGCGTCGATCGGTGACGGTTCGAAGGTGCCGCACCTGTCGTACGTGGGCGACGCGACGATCGGCGAGTACAGCAACATCGGCGCGGCGACCGTCTTCGTCAACTACGACGGGGTACGCAAGCACCACACCACCATCGGCAGTCACGCCCGTACCGGAGCGGACAACATGTTCGTGGCGCCGGTACGGGTGGGCGACGGGGCGTACACGGCTGCGGGTTCGGTGATCACCGGGGACGTGCCGCCGGGCGCGATGGCGGTGGCGCGTGGTCAGCAGCGCAACGTGGAGGGCTGGGTGCTGCGCAAGCGGGCCGGTACGGACGCCGCGGAGGCGGCGCGGCGGGCCGGTGAGGGTGAGCCGGACGTGGGCGGCGCCGCAAGCGAAGGTGACTGAATCCACGGGGATCGGCGGGCCGTGGGTGGATCGCTGAACCGGGGGCATACTGCAACCGAACAGTCCCCGGCCCCACCGCCGCCGGGTACCACCGACATACGGGAGCAGACGGGCCCATGGGCAGCATCGTCGCCGAAAACCGCAAGAGCCTGATGCTCTTCTCCGGGAGGGGTTTTCCGGAGCTGGCCAAGGAGATCGGTGAGGTGCTCGGCGTCGCGCCGACGCCGGCCGACGCGTACGACTTCGCCAACGGCGAGATCTTCGTACGGTACAAGGACTCGGTCCGTGGTTCGGACGCCTTCGTGGTGCAGTCCGTGACGCACGGCGTGAACACCTGGGTCATGGAGACCCTGATCATGGTCGACGCGCTGAAGCGCGGCTCGGCCAAGCGGATCACCGTGGTACTGCCGTTCTACCCGTACGCGCGGCAGGACAAGAAGCACCGCGGCCGGGAGCCGATCTCGGCGCGCCTGATCGCGGATCTGCTGAGGACCGCGGGCGCGAACCGGATCCTGACCGTGGACCTGCACACCGCGCAGATCCAGGGCTTCTTCGACGGCCCGGTGGACCACCTGTTCGCGATGGACGTGCTGGCCGAGTACGTGGAGCACAAGTACGCGGGCCGGCCGATGACGGTGGTCGCGCCGGACTCGGGCCGGGTACGCGTGGCCGAGCGCTGGACCGACCGGCTGGGCGGCTGCCCGCTGGCGTTCATCCACAAGACCCGCGATCCGCTCAAGCCGAACCAGGTGGTGGCGAACCGGGTGGTCGGTGAGGTCGAGGGCCGGGTGTGCCTGATCGTGGACGACATGATCGACACCGGTGGCACGATCACCAAGGCGGCCGACATCCTCAAGGAGCAGGGCGCGGCGGAGATCGTGGTCGCCTCGACCCACGCGCTGCTGTCCGATCCGGCGACGGAGCGGCTGAAGAACAGCCCGATCAGCGAGGTCGTGGTGACGAACACGCTGCCGCTGCCGTCGGAGAAGCAGCTGGACAAGCTGACCGTGCTGTCGATCGCCCCGCTGCTGGCGCGGGCGATTCGGGAGGTCTTCGACGACGGTTCGGTGACCACCCTGTTCGGTGGCCTGAGCTGAGCACGCCGGCCGGTCGCCGGAGAGTCTCCGGCGACCGGACCGATGCCCTGCGGAACCGGCGGGGCGGTGATATGGGGGACTGCCGGAGAGCCGGGAAATCCCTCGGGTAGACTGGTGCGGTTGCCACGGCGAGGGTGCCCGGCGGGCTGCTGACAAGCACCGCACGGAGGCGCCGTCATCGACGCGGTGCTCCGGGCGGTCGTTCATGACCCTAGCCCCAGCGAGCCCCTCGCCCCAGCACCGCCAGACGACAAGCCGCCGCAGCGAAGCATCAGGAGTTTCCCCGTGTCCGAGGTAAAGATCAGCGCCGAGCCCCGTACCGAGTTCGGCAAGGGTGGTGCCCGTCGTACCCGCCGGGCCGGCAAGGTGCCCGCCGTGCTGTACGGCCACGGCGAGAAGCCCAAGCACATCGCGCTTCCGGCGCGGGAGTTCGCCGCCGCGATCCGTAAGGGCGGTGCGAACCAGCTCTTCGCGATCGAGGTCAGCGACGGCACGCAGGTGCTGGCGCTGCCGAAGGCGATCCAGCGTGACCCGATCAAGGACACCTTCGAGCACGTGGACCTGCTGCTGGTCCGCCGGGGCGAGAAGGTCACCGTCGAGGTCCCGGTCCAGCTGACCGGTGAGGCCGCGAGGGACACGCTGATCGTGCACGACCACGACACGCTGTCGGTGACCGCCGACGCGACCAAGGTGCCGGACCACCTGGAGGCGTCGATCGACGGCGCCGAGGTGGGCACCCAGATCACCGCCGCCGACGTCGAGCTGCCGGCCGGCGTCGAGCTGGCCACGGACGCGGAGACGCAGGTCGCCTCGGTGACCGCCGCCCCGACCGCCGAGCAGCTCGAGGCCACCCTCCCCGAGGTCGAGGAGGCCACCGAGGAGGCCGAGGCCGAGGTCGGCGAGGAGACCGCCGAGGCTCCCGAGGGCGCTCCGGCCGCCGAGGGCGAGGAGACCTCGGCCGAGGCGAAGACCGAAGCCTGACCGGTCCGCGAGGCTGTGCGACAGGCGTCCCCGGTTCCCGGGGGCGCCTGTCGGCGTATCGGGACGGCTGGTCGGGCGAGCGAGCGGGAGGGGGCGTCGGGTGACGGACGAGGCGGGGCCGTGGCTGGTGGTCGGCCTGGGCAACCCGGGCCGGGAGTACGCGCACAACCGGCACAACGTCGGGTTCATGGTGGCCGACCTGCTGGCGGGCCGGGTGGGCGCGAAGTTCGGGCGGCACAGGCGCGCGATGGCCGAGGCTGCCGAGGGGCGGCTGGGGTTCGGCGGTCCGAAGCTGGTGCTGCTGAAGCCGTTGACGTACATGAACCTCTCCGGCGGTCCGGTGGCCGGGCTGGCGCAGTTCCACAAGATCCCGCCGGCGCACGTGATCGCGGTGCACGACGAGCTGGACATCCCGTACGGGCAGGTGCGGGTGAAGTGCGGCGGCGGCGAGGGCGGGCACAACGGCCTGCGCTCGATGTCGAAGTCGCTCGGCACCAAGGACTACGTGCGGGTGCGGTTCGGCATCGGCCGGCCGCCGGGACGGCAGGACCCGGCTGACTACGTACTCTCGGATTTCTCCCCGGCGGAGCGCAAGGAGCTGGAGTTCCTGGTGGACCGCGCGGCGGACGTGGTGGAGTCGGTGGTTCTGAAGGGCGTGGAGCCGACGCAGAACCTGTACCACGGGGGTTGACCGGCGGGGCGGAGCCCGGCCGGTAGCCTCGGGCGACGGGAGCGAACGCGGGTGAGGGGAGCAGCATGGGCAGTCCTCCGATGATCGACGGCGGGTTCGCCCGGTGGCTGGCGTCCCGGGCCGGTCAGGCGCTGACGGCGCTACGCGCGGAGATGGGCTTCGCCGACGCGGGCGCGCTCCGGTCGGCCGGCGACAAGGTCTCGCACGATCTGATCCGGACCGAACTGGCGAAGTGGCGGCCGGCGGACGCGGTGCTGTCCGAGGAGGACGAGGGTTCCCGGCTGGCCTGGACGGCGGAGGTGACCGATGCGGCGCTGTCGCGCCTGACCGCCGACCGGGTCTGGATCATCGACCCGCTGGACGGCACCCGGGAGTACGCGGAGGAGGGGCGCGCGGACTGGGCGGTGCACGTGGCGCTCTGGTCGCGCAACGCGTCGACGCCGCACGGTCTGGTGGCGGGTGCGGTGGCCCTGCCGGCCCAGTACCGGGTGCTCGGCACCGACCACCCGCCGGCGTACCCGCCGATGACTGTGGAGGCGGCCACCGGGGGCGGCGCACGGGTCATCCGGTTGGCGGCCAGCCGTAGCCGTCCACCGGTTTTCCTGACCGACCTGGCAGAGGACGTCGGCGCTCATCTGGTTCCGATGGGCTCGGCGGGCGCGAAGATCGCCGCCGTGGTCACCGGTGAGGTCGACGCGTACATCCACGCGGGCGGTCAGTACGAGTGGGATTCGGCTGCTCCGGTCGCTGTGGCGACGGCCACCGGTCTGCATGCTTCCCGGATCGACGGTTCTGCGCTGAAATACAACGGAGCCGACCCGCGCCTACCGGATCTGCTGGTCTGCCGCAAGGATCTCGCGAGTCGGTTGCTTGCAGCGTTGCAGCGGCATTCCGGGTAACCTGAGCGTTCTTCCTCACGAGTCCGACCTGAAAGGTCTGGAATCCGATGTACGGATCCGAGCGAATCGAGTTCGTGTCATGACGTCCCCCGCCGCGTACCAGGTGTCGCACCTCGACGCGCTCGAGGCGGAGAGCATCTTCGTGATGCGCGAGGTCGTCGCCGAGATGGAACGGCCGGTGCTGCTGTTCTCCGGCGGCAAGGACTCGATCGTGATGCTCCGGTTGGCCCAGAAGGCGTTCGCGCCGGCCAACATCCCCTTCCCGGTGATGCACGTGGACACCGGGCACAACTTCCCCGAGGTGCTCGACTACCGCGATCAGCGGGTGGCCGAGCTGGGCCTGCAGCTCATCGTGGCGAGCGTGCCGGAGGCGCTGAACAAGGGCCTGGTCCGCGAGTCCGCCGACGGCATGCGCAACCGGATCCAGACGCCGGTGCTGCTGGAGGCGGTGGAGAAGCACCGCTTCGACGCGCTGTTCGGCGGGGCCCGGCGCGACGAGGAGAAGGCGCGGGCCAAGGAGCGGGTGTTCAGCTTCCGCGACGAGTTCGGCCAGTGGGATCCGAAGAACCAGCGTCCCGAGTTGTGGTCGCTCTACAACGGCCGGCACCACCCGGGCGAGTCGATCCGGGTGTTCCCGTTGTCGAACTGGACCGAGCTGGACGTCTGGCACTACATCGAGCGGGAGCGCATCCCGCTGCCGTCGATCTACTACGCGCACGAGCGCGAGGTGATCGAGCGCGACGGCATGTTCTACGCGGTGAACGAGTTCTTCCGGGCGCGCGCCGGTGAGCAGTCGTTCACGGCCCAGGTGCGGTACCGGACCGTGGGTGACGCCTCCTGCACCGCGGCGGTCCGTTCGGACGCCGACACGGTGGAGAAGGTGATCGAGGAGGTGGCCGCCACGCGGATCACCGAGCGCGGCGCGACCCGCGGCGACGACCGGGTCAGCGAGGCCGCCATGGAGGACCGCAAGCGAGAGGGCTACTTCTGATGAGCGTCGAGACCCTGGCCCCGGCCGAGAGTGAGACGGCGCGGCCGATGGACCTGCTGCGGTTCGCCACCGCGGGCAGCGTCGACGACGGCAAGTCGACGCTGATCGGCCGTCTGCTCTACGACACCAAGTCGCTGTTCAGTGACCAGCTCGCCGCCGTCGAGGCGGTCAGCGCCGCCCGGGGCGACGAGTACACGAACTTGGCGCTGCTCACCGACGGGCTGCGTGCCGAGCGGGAGCAGGGCATCACCATCGACGTGGCGTACCGCTACTTCGCCACGCCGCGGCGGAAGTTCATCATCGCCGACACCCCGGGGCACATCCAGTACACCCGGAACATGGTCACCGGAGCCTCCACGGCCGACCTGGCGCTGATCCTCGTGGACGCGCGCAAGGGCCTGGTGGAGCAGTCCCGCCGGCACGCGTTCCTCTGCTCGCTGCTGCGGGTGCCGCACCTGGTCCTGTGCGTGAACAAGATGGATTTGGTGGACTGGTCGCAGGAGGTCTACGAGCGGATCGCGGACGAGTTCACCGCGTTCGCGGCGAAGCTCGACGTGCCGGACCTGACGGTGGTGCCGGTGTCCGCGCTCCAGGGCGACAACATCGTCACCCGCTCGGAGAACATGCCGTGGTACGAGGGCCCGTCGCTGCTGCACCACCTGGAGCGGGTGCACATCGCCTCGGACCGCAACCTGGTCGACGTGCGGTTCCCGGTGCAGTACGTGATCCGGCCGCAGTCCACCACCGTCACCGACTACCGGGGTTACGCCGGTCAGGTGGCCTCGGGCGTGCTCAAGCCGGGCGACGAGGTGATGGTGTTGCCGTCGGGCTTCACCAGCCGGATCGCGGCGGTGGAGACCGCCGACGGCCCGGTGGACGAGGCGTTCCCGCCGATGTCGGTGACGGTCCGGCTGACCGACGAGCTGGACATCTCCCGTGGCGACATGATCTGCCGTCCGAACAACGCCCCGACGGCCGTGCAGGACATCGAGGCGATGGTCTGCTGGATGGACGAGACGAGGCCGTTGCAGGTCGGCGGCAAGTACGCGATCAAGCACACGACCCGCTCGGCGCGGGCGATCGTGCGCGGGCTGCACTACCGGCTGGACATCAACTCGCTGCACCGCGACGAGACGGCCGGTGAGCTGAAGCTCAACGAGATCGGCCGGGTCCGGCTGCGGACCACGGTTCCGTTGCTGGCCGACGAGTACCGCCGCAACCGGACCACCGGCGGTTTCGTGATCATCGACGAGTCGACGAACCGTACGGTCGGCGCCGGCATGATCGTCGAAGCCGGCTGACCCCTGCCTGTAAGGAAGGGCCCCTTGTTAACAGCTCACTGTTAACAAGGGGCCCTTCCTCTACCGCAGGCGTTAAGAAGGGGCCCTTCCTTACACCTCACCCCAGGCGGGTTGCTCCGCTGGACGGCAGGACGGTGAGCGTGCCGGGGGCGGTGAAACCGCGTTCGGCGTACGCCTCGGTGACGGCGGCCGCCACCGCATCGGCGGCGTCGGCGTCGACCAGGGCGAGGACGCAGCCGCCGAAGCCGCCGCCGGTCATCCGCGCCCCGTACGCCCCGGCGGACAGCGCCGCCTCGACCGCGGTGTCGATCTCCGGCACGGTGATCTCGAAGTCGTCGCGCATGGAGACGTGCGAGGCGGTCAGCAGCGGACCGGTGTCGCGGACCCGGCCGGCGCGCAGCAGCGCTACGGTGTCGAGCACCCGTTGGTTCTCGGTCACCACGTGCCGGACCCGGCGGCGGGTCTCGTCGTCGCCGAGGCGGGCCAGCGCGGCGTCGAGGCCGGCCACCGGGACGTCGCGCAGCGCGGTCACCCCGAGCGCCGTGGCGGCGTGCTCGCAGCCGCGGCGCCGCGCGGCGTACTCGCCGTCGGCGTGCCGGTGCGGCGCCCGGCTGTCGATCACCAGCACGGCCAGCCCGGCGCCGTCCAGGTCGAACGGGATCTGCTCGACCTCCTCGGTGCGGCAGTCGAGGAACAAGGCGTGCCCGGCGCGGCCACGGATCACCGCGGACTGGTCCATGATTCCGGTGGGCGCGCCGACGTAGTCGTTCTCGGCCCGCTGGGCGAGCCGCGGCCACCGTTCGGCGGGCAGGTCGAGCCCGCCGAGGTCGACCAGCGCGGCGAGTACCGCCGACTCGATCGCGGCCGACGAGGAGAGCCCGGAGCCGACCGGCACGTCGGAGGCGACGGCGAGCCGCGCGCCCGGAACGTCGTGGCCGTCGGCGCGCAGCGCCCACACCACCCCGGCCACGTAGGCGGCCCACCCGTCGACCCGGCCCGGCTCGTCGGCCTCCGCCGCGCCGAACTCGACCGGCTCGTCGTCCAGCTCAGACCAGACGGTCCAGCGTCCGTCGGGGGCGGGCGCGGCGGCCACCACGGTACGCAGCGGCAGCGCGAAGGGCAGCACGAAGCCGTCGTTGTAGTCGGTGTGCTCGCCGATCAGGTTGACCCGGCCGGGAGCCGCCCAACGGCCCGCGGGCTCGACGCCGTACCGCTGCCGGAAGCCGGCCGTGGCGCGGTCGGCGACATTCATCTGGTGTCTCATTTCGCTCGCGACTGCGGGGCTCGCAACCCCGGCTCACTCCTCGCGCTCACGTGGTGTCTTCTTTCGTTCGCGACTGCGGGGCTCGCAACCCCGGCTCACTCCTCGCGCTCACGTGGTGTCTTCTTTCGTTCGCGACTGCGGGGCTCGCAACCCCGGCTCACTCCTCGCGCTCACGTGGTGTCTTCTTTCGTTCGCGACTGCGGGGCTCGCAACCCCGGCTCACTCCTCGCGCTCACGCTCACCAGCGACGTGTGCCCGGTAGAAGGCCCAGGCGTCGCCGACCATGTCGTGCAGGGTCGCCTTCGCCGGCGTCCAGCCCAGCTCGTCGCGGGCCAGCGCGGAGGACGCGACCAGTTCGGCCGGGTCGCCCTCGCGACGGGGGGCCACCTCGACCGGCACCGGGTGCCCGGTGACCTCGCGGACCACGTCGACCACCTGCCGGTTGGTGAAGCCGTTGCCGTTGCCGAGGTTGTAGATCCGGTGCCGGCCCGGGGTGGCCGCATCCAGCGCGAGCAGGTGGGCGCGGGCCAGGTCCTCGACGTGGATGTAGTCGCGTACGCAGGTGCCGTCGACAGTGGGGTAGTCGTCGCCGAAGATCTGGAGCTTGTCCCGCCGCCCGGCGGCCACGTCGAGCGCGATCGGGATGAGGTGGGTCTCCGGGGCGTGCCGTTCGCCGATGGCGAGCCCGTCGCGCAGGTACGCCCCGGCGACGTTGAAGTAGCGCAGCGAGACGGCGGCCAGGTCGTGCGCGATGGCCTCGGAGGTGAGCGCCATGTCGACGGCCAGCTTCGTCGCGCCGTACGTGTTGGTGGGGGCCTTGACGGCGGTCTCCGGGATGGGCAGCTCGGTGGGGTTGCCGTAGACGGCGGCGGTGGAGGAGAAGACCATCCGGGGCACCCGGGCGGCGCGGACCGCGTCGATGAGCGCGAGCGAGCCGATCGTGTTGGTGTCCCAGTACAGCTCGGGGCGGATCATCGACTCGCCGGCGGCGATCAGGGCGGCGAAGTGCAGCACGCCGTCGAACCCGGCGTCGGGGGTGAGCACCCGGGCGGCCTCGTGCACCGGCAGTTCGGCGTGGGTGGCGTCGGGGGCGAGGGCCTCCCGGTGACCGGTGCGCAGGTCGTCCAGCACGGTCACCTGGTGGCCGTGGTCGAGCAGCATCCGGGTCACCACGCTGCCGATGTAGCCGGCGCCGCCGGTGACGAGCAGTTTCACGTCGGTCCTCCTGCCTGGGCCGCGTCCCGCGGCGGCCGTCCCGTGATCACCCTACGGGCGGGGGCTGTGTCACGGCTGTCGAGTTGAGCCCGCCTCTATTCCACCATAATCTTTCACGATTGAACAGATCCGCACATTGGGCCGAGCGGGCCGCCGCCGCTGTCTACGATCCTTCTCATGCGGGAGGGTGGTGGTCCCGGGCCGCGGCGGCGACCGTCGGGGCGGCCCCGACGCGAACCCGGCCCGTTGGCCCGCACCGTGGCCCGTCTCGTGGTGCGCGGCGCCGACGGTGCGACCCGTCTGGTGACGGCACTGCTCGGGGCCAGCCCCACCGCCGGGCGGGAGCGGATCAGCGAAGCCGAACTGCGTGACCTGGTCGCCGCAAACACGCTCCTCGACCCGGACGAACGGCGGATCATCGACGAGGTGCTGCTCGCCGGCGCCCGGCTCGTCCGCGAGGTGATGGTGCCCCGCACCGAGGTGGTCTTCCTCAGCGCGGCGCTTTCGCTGGCACAGGCCCAGCGGCTGGTCCGGGCCCACCCGCACACCCGCTACCCGGTGGTGGACGGCACCCACGACGACGTGGTCGGCATGGTGCACCTGCAGGACGTGCTGCTGCGCCCGGAAGCGGACCGCCCGCTGCTGGTCGGCGACCTGATCCGGGAGGTGAAGCGCCTGCCGGACAGCAAACGCGTGCTCGCGGCGCTCACCGAGATGCGCCGGGAGGGCCACCACCTGGCCGTCGTCGTCGACGAGTACGGCGGCACCGCCGGCATCGTCACCTGTGAGGACCTCGTCGAGGAGCTGGTCGGGGAGATCCGGGACGACGAGCACGGCCCGCTCGAACCGGAACCCGCCGGTCTGCCCGCCGTCGTCGACGGCCGGCTCAACCTGACCGACTTCGCCGAGCGCACCGGTGTGCCGCTGCCCGCCGGGCCGTACGAGACGGTGGGCGGGTTCGTGATGGCGGCCCTGGGCCGGCTGCCGGTCGCCGGCGACGAGGTGCCGGTGCCGGTCGACCCGGCCACCGGATCGGTTCCCGCCGATCCGGCGGGCTGGCTGCTGCGGGTGCTCACACTCGACGGCCGGCGGGTGTCCCGCCTGGCCGTCTCCGCCGCACGGCTGCCCGAGCCCCGGCGTGAGGTGAACGGTCCGCTTCCGCCCGTACCCGCCCGATCCACCGGCCCGTCATGACGGACGCCGGGGCTTGCTGACAGAATTGCCGCCATGTCCGACGTACCCGCCCGCCCGCGCGTCTTCTCCGGCATCCAGCCGACGGCCGACTCGTTCCACCTCGGCAACTACCTGGGCGCGCTGCGGCACTGGGTGGCGTTGCAGGACAGCCACGACGCCTACTACTGCGTGGTCGACCTCCACGCGATCACCGCCGGGCACGACCCGTCGGTGCTCAAGCGCCGCAGCCGGTTGGCCGCCGCGCAGCTGTTCGCGCTCGGCCTGGACCCGGAGCGCAGCACGCTGTTCGTGCAGTCGCAGGTGCCCGAGCACTCGCAGCTGGCCTGGGTGCTCGGCTGCATCACCGGCTTCGGCGAGGCCGGCCGGATGACCCAGTTCAAGGACAAGTCGCAGAAGCAGGGCAGCGAGCGGGCCAGCGTCGGCCTGTTCACGTACCCGATCCTCCAGGCCGCCGACATCCTGCTCTACCAGGCGAACGCGGTGCCGGTCGGCGAGGACCAGCGGCAGCACCTGGAACTCTCCCGCGACCTGGCGCAGCGGTTCAACTCGCTGTTCGGCCGCACCTTCACCGTGCCCTCCCCGCACATCGTGAAGGACACCGCGAAGATCACCGACCTCCAGGATCCGGCGGCCAAGATGTCGAAGTCGTCGTCCTCCCCGGCCGGCATCATCGACCTGCTGGAGGAGCCGGCCCGTTCGGCCAAGAAGATCCGCTCGGCGGTCACCGACACCGGCCGCGAGATCGTCTTCGACGCCGAGGGCAAGCCGGGCATCAGCAACCTGCTGACGATCTACTCGGCGCTGTCCGGCCGCTCCATCGACGACCTGGTCGCCGCGTACGACGGCAAGGGCTACGGCGACCTGAAGAAGGACCTCGCCGAGGTGGTGCGGGAGTTCGTCACGCCGATCCAGGAACGTACGAACGCCTACCTGAACGACCCGGCCCAGCTCGACAAGCTGCTGGCGCGGGGCGCGGAGAAGGCCCGGTCGGTGGCCGCCGGGACGCTGCGGGACGCGTACGAGCGGGTCGGTTTCTTCCCGCCGGTGCGGTTCGAGTAACGGCCCGGACGGGCGGGAACGGGTGACGCAGCCGGTGGCCGGAGGGGTGGCGCGCGACGTGGCGGGCAGTGGCACGGCGCCCGGCGGCGCGGACACGATCCAGATCGGGATCGCTGTCGACGTCCCCGAGCCCTGGGGTGGGCTGCTCACCCGCCGCCGGGTCGAGGCCGGCGACCCGCTCGCCGTCCCCGCGCACGTCACCCTCCTCGGGCCCACCGAGATCCCGGTACGCGCGCTGCCCGCCGTCGAGGAACACCTGGACCGGGTCGCCGCCGCGCACCTGCCGTTCACGCTGCACCTGCGCGGCACCGGCACGTTCCGTCCGGTCACCCAGGTGGTGTTCGTGGCGGTGGCGGCCGGGATCAGCGAGTGCGAACTGCTGGCCGCCGCGATCAACTCGGCTCCCGAGCTGCGGCGCGAGCTGCGTTTCCCGTACCACCCGCACGTCACCGTGGCGCAGGACGTGCCGGCCGAGGTGCTCGACAAGGCGTACGAGGACCTGGCCGACTTCTCCGCGTTGTTCCAGGTGGAGGCGTTCACGCTGTTCTCGCACAGCGGGGCGACCCGGTGGCAGCCCCGCCGCGACTTCCGGCTCGGCGGCCGGAGCTGAACATCCGACCGGCCGGGGCCCCTCCGCGACGGGCGGAGATCGGCGAGGATGACGGGGTGAATGTCTTCGGCCGGATCGAGGCGGCGGCGGGGCGCCGCATCGACGCGGCCCGGGGCCGCTCGTCGGTCTTCGACCACGTCTGGCGGGCGGGGACGCTCTACGCCGACCTGCTCGCCGGGCGGCTCGCCGCCGCCATCGCCTACTACGGCTTCTTCGCCGTGTTCGCGCTCGCGCTCGTCGCGTACTGGATCTTCGGGGCGGTGCTGCGGGACAACGAGGAGGTCAGCCGCGGCGCGGCCCACTTCCTGCAGGAGAACCTGCCCTTCCTCGACCCGGTGCAGATCGCCGAGAGCAGCGGCACCGTCGGCGTGGTCGGCCTGGTCATCCTGGTCTTCACCGGCATCGGCTGGGTGGAGGCCATCCGCTCCTCGCAGCGGCTGATGTACGGCTTCAACCAGCAGCCCGGCAACCTGGTGGTGCGGCGCCTGGTCGACCTGGGCGTGCTGGTCGCGGTCTTCGTGCTGCTGTTCGTCTCGGTCGCCGCCGTGGACGCGCTGGAGTCGCTGCTGCGCTTCCTGCTGCGCAGCACCGGCTCGGTGGGCCTGACCACCGTCAGCGCGGTGCTGAGCGTGCTGGTGAACGCCGTGCTCGCCGCCGCGCTGCTGCTGGCGGTGCCCCGGCTGCGGATGAGCCGGCGCCGGCTGCGCCCGGCGGTGCTGACCGTCGCCGTCGGGATCACCCTGCTCAACACAGTGGGGCGCTACTACGTGGTACGCACCGAGCGGAACCCCGCGTACACCGTGGTCGCCACCGCCGTGGGCCTGCTGCTCTACCTCTACCTGCTCAACCAGTTGGTGCTCTTCGGTGCCGCGCTCGCCGCCACCAGCCGGTACGGCCGGGTGGTGGACCTGGCCGAGGGCGGTGCCCGGGAGGTGGACGTGGAGGCGGACGTGCTCGACGAGGAGACCGAACCGGGCACACCGGGGGGAGCGGGATGAGCGCGCGGATCCGGATCGACGCCGAGTCGGCGGTGCCGCCGTACGAGCAGGTGCGGGCGCAGTTCGCCGCGCGCATCGGGGACGGGCGGCTGCCGGTGGGCACCCGGCTTCCGGCGGTGCGGCAGCTCGCCGCCGACCTGGGGCTGGCGGTCAACACGGTGGCGCGGGCGTACCGGGAAATGGAGGGCGCCGGGCTGGTCGAGACGCGGGGCCGGCACGGCACCGTGGTCGCACCCGGCCGGGACGACGCCACCGACCGGCTGCAGCGGGCCGCCGCCGAGTACGCCGAGCAGGCGCGCCGCCTCGGTGTCCCGCCGGAGCGGGCGGTCGCTCTGGTCCGTGCGGCGCTGGACGCCGGTACGCGTGGCTGAGCGTGGTCCCCGAAGCGGGGAGAGTCGGATGATTGCGTTCCCCGGGCCGATGCGTGCCGACCATGATGGGCCGGTGGGCGCACTCGTGACACTGGACCTGCCGGACGACTCCCCGATCCGGGGCCTGCCGTGGATCATCACGTTCGGCCCGCTCGGCGCCGAGGACGACTGGGAGCCGGTGGTCTGCGGCCCGTACGAGCGACCACACGCGCTGGCGCTGGCCGAGGCGGTGGTGGCCGACGAGCAGTTGATGGCGGTGGTGGAGCCGCTGCTGCCGGCGCTCACTCCGGAGGAGATCCGCGGCGAGATCGCGGTCGCGCAGATCGCGGCCGAGGACGAGGCGGCGCAGGTCGACCAGGCGGACCTCTACGGCGACTTCGAGGACGTCATCGACGAGGAACTGGAGCGGGCCGCCGAGCGCGAGCCGGAGCCCGAGCCGGCGAGGGCACCCGACCGGGAGGAGATCCGGGCCGGGTTCGCTCGGATCGCCGCGCTGCTCACCACGAAGGGCGGCTGAGGACGCTCAGCGCCACCGACGGACGCCGGCCCCCGGGGAGCACACTCCCGAGGGGCCGGGGTCACCTCACCCCCCACCACAAGGGGTCGGCAGCCCAGCCGCCCGTCGGCGCGGGGCACAACGGACGGCCAGGTCGTTGGCGGGTTACCCGGCTCAGCGCCGTTCGAACCACGCAGCCGCGTCCACCGGCAGGACGTGCCCGTCGCCCCGCTCGGTGAGGTCGGCGCTCGCGACGAGCGGCCGGCCGTAGCCGCGCACCGTCACGTCGGCGCCGCTGATGTTCACCACGCAGGTCACCTCGGCGTCCCCGGTGGTACGGCGGAACGCCAGGACGCCGGGCTCGGTCTCCAGCCAGGTGATGGCGTCCAGACCGGCCAGCGCCGGGTGTTCGTGCCGGATGCGCAGCGCGGCCCGGTACAGCTCCAGTGTCGAGCCGGGCGCCCCGGTCTGGGCGGCCACCGACAGTGACCGCCAGGTCGCCGGTGCCGGCAGCCAGCTCAGCTCGCTGCCGTCCGGCCCGAAGCCGTACGGGGGCAGCTCGCCGCCCCACGGGATCGGCACGCGGCAGCCGTCCCGGCTCTCCCCGGTACGCCGGAACGCCGGGTCCTGACGCAGTTCGTCGGGGAGGTCCAGCACCTCCGGCAGACCCAGTTCCTCGCCCTGGTAGACGTACGCGCAGCCGGGCAGCGCAAACATCAGCAGCGCGGCGGCGCGGGCGCGGCGCAGGCCGACCTCGCCGTCGCCGTACCGGGTGACGTGCCGCTGCCGGTCGTGGTTGGAGAGCACCCAGGTGGTCGGCGCGCCGACGATCGTGGACTCGGCCAGCGCCGTGTCGATCACCTTGCGGAACGAGTCGGCCGACCAGGTGGCGTCGAGGAAGTCGAAGCTGAACGCCTGGTGCAGCTCGTCCGGGCCGATGTAGCGGGCCAGCCGCTGCGGCGTCTCCGCCCACGCCTCGGCGACCGCCATCCGGCCACCCGGGTAGCTGTCCAGGATCGGCCGCCAGGCGCGGTAGATGTCGTGCACCTCGTCCTGGTCGAAGTACGGCAGCCGGCCCTTGCCCAGCAGTTCGGACTGGCGCTGGCCGGTGGTCATCGAGTTGAAGCCGACGTCCGGCAGACCCTCGGCCTTGATCATCCCGTGGGCCACGTCGATCCGGAAGCCGTCCACGCCCCGGTCCAGCCAGAAGCGCAGCACGTCCTCGAACTCGGCCCGCACCTCCGGGTGGCGCCAGTTCAGGTCGGGCTGGGCCGGGTCGAACAGGTGCAGGTACCACTGGCCGTCGACCACGCGCGTCCACGCCGGACCGCCGAAGATGCTCTCCCAGTCGTTCGGCGGCAGCTCGCCCTGCTCGCCCTTGCCCTCGGCGAACAGGTAGCGCTCGCGCTCCGGCGAACCCGGTCCGGCGGCGAGCGCGGCGGCGAACCACGGGTGGGCGCTGGACGTGTGGTTCGGCACCATGTCCACGATGATCCGCAGGCCGAGCGCGTGCGCGTCGGTGATCATTTCGTCGAAGTCGGTCAGGTCGCCGAACAGCGGGTCCACGTTGCGGTAGTCGGCCACGTCGTAGCCGGCGTCGACCTGCGGCGAGGTGTAGAACGGCGTCAGCCAGAGCGCGTCCACGCCGAGGTCCCGCAGGTACGGCAGGCGCTGCCGGATGCCCTGGAGGTCACCCACACCGTCGGAGTTCGCGTCGGCGAAGCTACGGACGTACACCTGGTAGACGACAGCGGACCGCCACCAGTCGTCGGCGGTGCGTGAGGTGGTGCGGGGGGCGGAGGCCATCGCTGTCGGTCCCGTTCTGTGGCGGCTTCTGGTGCGGCGCAGGGTGTCTGAGCAGAATGCCGCCATCACACTGCAAGAGTCAAGCATTCCTTGCGCAAGAAATGGCCGTCATCACCCGCGCCACCCCCCGCGCCGCCTCCCGCATCCCGGGACGCCCACTCACCCGCACCGCCCGCCCCGCCCAACTCCGGGCGGGTTGAGCGGTGATCAAGGAGTTTGTGTCCGGGAGGGAGATCGACTGCGCCGCAAACTCCTTGATCAACGGGGAGAAGGGGGCGGGGCAGTGGGGGAGTGGGGAGAGGGGGTGCGGGGGTCAGGCGGGGATGGGAAGGGACGGGGCGGGGCGCTGGCGCTTGGGTGGGTCGGTGGGGCGGGCCACCGCTGTGGAACCGCGTACCACCAGCTCGGGGCGGAACAGGTACTCCGAGTTCGGGGAGGGGTGCCCGTTGATCTCGTCGACCAGGGCCCGCACCGCGGCCACGGCCATGGCGGCGACCGGCTGACGCACCGTGGTCAGCGGCGGGTCGGTGAACGCCATCAGCGGGGAGTCGTCGTACCCGACCACGGAGATGTCGCCCGGCACCGACAGCCCGCGCTGGCGGGCGGCCCGGATCGCGCCGAGCGCCATCAGGTCGGAGCCGCAGACCAGTCCGGTCACGCCGCGCTCGATGAGCCGTCCGGCGGCCGCCTCGCCGCCCTCGACGCCGAACAGGGACAGCTCCGTCAGCTCGGCCAGTTCGTCGGGGGCGATGTCGGTCAGACGCCCCATCGCGGCCTTGTAGCCGGCGACCTTGCGCTGCACCGGCACGAACCGGTCCGGGCCGGTGATCAGACCGATCCGGCGGTGCCCGAGCGCGACCAGGTGGGCGACGGCGAGTTCGGCGGACTCCCGGTCATCGCAGGAGACGAACGGCGCGGGGATGCCCGGGGCGTAACCGTTGATCATGACGATCGGCAGCGGCCGGGCCAGCAGGGTGCGGTAGCGGTCATGGTCCGCGGCGGTGTCGGCGTGCAGGCCGGAGACGAAGACGATGCCCGAGACCTGCCGGTCCAGCAGCATCTCCACGTATTCGTCCTCGCGGACGCCACCAGGGGTCTGGGTGCAGAGCACCGGGGTGTAGCCGGTGGGGGCGAGCGCGGACTCGATGATCTGGGCGAACGCCGGGAAGATCGGGTTGTCCAGCTCCGGCACGACCAGGCCGACCAGTCCGGCGCTGCGCTTGCGCAGCCGGGCCGGTCGTTCGTAGCCGAGCACGTCGAGCGCGGTGAGGACGGCCTGCCGGGTCTCGGGGGCCACACCGGGGCGGTCGTTGAGCACCCGCGACACCGTGGCCTCGCTGACTTCAGCCTGTTGGGCGATGTCGGACAGTCGAGCGCGCATGTGCGGCACTTTAGCCCAAAGGCAAAGTCTTGCGTACGCTCCTGCAAGCCCTTCCATTCTCTGCAACCTCTTGCTAACGTCCCCGCAACATGCGAGAGCAGCGGCGCAGCATCCCGCGCCGGTCAGCAAGAAATTTCAGAGGTTTCCACTGGCGGGCCGCCCTTCCCCCGGCGGGCCGCCATGACGACAGGAGTACCGATGCGCATCCGTACCGCGGGTGTGGTCGCCGTCCTCGGCCTGGCGCTCGCCGCCTCCGGCTGTGGTGACAGCGGCAGCGACAAGCCGGCCGCCGACGAGTCCGCCAAGGCGACCGGCGGCAAGCTGGTCATCTGGGCCGACGACAAGCGCACGGCCGCCCTCAAGCCGTTCGCCGAGGAGTTCGGCAAGGAGAACGGCGTGACCGTCGAGGTCCAAGCCGTCTCCAAGGACCTGCAGACCAACTTCGTCACCGCCTCGCAGCAGGGCAGCGGCCCGGACGTCGTGGTCGGCGCGCACGACTGGATCGGCAACCTGGTCCAGAACGGCGCCATCGACCCGGTGCAGCTCCCGGCCGAGCAGAAGTCCGGGTTCAACGAGACCGCGATCAAGGCCGTCACGTTCAACGGCCAGCTCTACGGTGTGCCCTACGCGACCGAGAACGTCGCGCTGATCCGCAACACCGAGCTGGCCCCCGAGGCGCCGAAGACGATCGAGGACCTGGTCGCCACCGGCAAGAAGCTCAAGGCCGAGAAGAAGGCCAGCGAGATCCTCTGCCTGCAGTCCGGCCAGAACGGCGACGCGTACCACATCTACCCGCTCTACACCTCGGGCGGCGGCTACCTGTTCGGCACCGCGGCGAACGGCGACTACGACCCGAAGGACCTGGGCGTGGGCAAGCCGGAATCGATCGCTGCCTTCCAGAAGATCGCCCAGCTGGGTGAGAAGGGCGAGGGTGCGCTGAAGCGCTCCATCACCGGCGAGAACTCCATCGCCACCTTCACCGGCAAGAAGTGCGCGTTCCTGGTCTCCGGCCCGTGGGCCGTGGCCGACGCCAAGAAGGCCGACATCGCGTACGACATCTCCCCGGTCCCCGGCTTCGCCGGTGGCAAGGAGGCCCAGCCGTTCGTGGGCGTCCAGGCGTTCTACGTGGCCGCCAAGGGCAAGAACAAGGCCCTGGCCCAGGAGTTCGTCACCAACTACGTGACCAAGCCCGAGCTGGCCGTCGCGCTGTACAAGGCCGAGCCGCGCCCGCCGGCGCTGACCGCCGCCTTCGACCAGGTCAAGGGCGAGGACGCGGACCTGGCCAAGTTCTCCGAGGCCGGCAAGAACGGCCAGGTGCTCCCGGCGATCCCGGCCATGGCCGCGATCTGGGACCCGTTCGGCAAGGCCGAGGCCGCCATCATCGGCGGCGCCGACCCGGCCAAGACGATCACGGCCGCCGGCAAGACCATCCAGGGTCAGATCAAGTAATGAGCGCGCCGCCGTCCGGCCCGGGGCCTGCACCGCAGGCCCCGGGCCGGGAGCCCGTACGCCGTGGGCTCCCGCGCACGTCCCGTACCGCGCGGCAACACGCGCCGATCACCGCGACCGGCCTCGTCGTCAAGGTGGTCCTGCTCGGCCTGGTGGCCGGGATCGCGATCTGGGCGGCGTTCCCGCTCATCGAGGCCGAACACTGGATCGGGCTGGGCGTCCTGGTGGCCACCACCGCCGGTCTGTTCTACCTCTACCTGAGCCGCCGGCACATCCCCGCCAAGTACCTGGTCCCCGGCACGCTCTTCCTCATCGCCTTCCAGGTCTTCCCGGTGCTCCACACCGCGAGCACCGCGTTCACGAACTTCGGCGACGGCCACCGTGGCAGCAAGGACGACGCGATCGTCGCCGTGCAGACCTCCTCGGTGAAGCAGGTCCCCGGCTCGACCGAGTACAACCTCACCATCGCCACCACCGGCGATCCGGCGACCGGCTCGCTGACCTTCCTGCTCAGCGACCCGAAGACCCAGGAGGTCTTCGCCGGGGACGCGGACGGGCTCCGCAAGCTCGACGCCGCCGACGTCGAGGTGAGCAGCCTCAGCGGCAAGATCACCGCCGCGGACGGCTTCACCCTGCTGAACATCGGGCAGGCCAGCAGCCGCAGCGATGCGATCACCGCGCTCATCGTGCCCACCGACGACGGCGCCATCCGCTCCAACGGCCTGACCCGGGCCTACGAGGGCAAGGCGATCCGGGCGTACGACGCCGCGTGCGACTGCGTCAAGGACAGCGAGACCGGCAAGACGTGGACCGCGGACGAGAAGGTCGGCTCCTTCGTCGCCGCCGACGGGGAACGCCTCGCCCAGGGCTGGAAGGTCGACGTCGGGCTGAAGAACTTCAGCACGGTGCTCACCGACCCGAACATCTCCAAGCCGTTCTTCGGCACCCTGGCCTGGAACTTCGCGTTCGCGATCGGCTCCACCGGCTTCACCTTCCTGCTCGGTATGGCGATCGCGCTCGCGCTGCACTCACCCCGGATGAAGGGCACCAACTTCTACCGGGTGCTGCTGATCCTCCCGTACGCGATGCCGTCGTTCGCGATGCTGCTGATCTGGCGGGACATGTTCAACACCGACTTCGGCCTGCTCAACAACCTGTTCGGGCTGAACGTCGACTGGTTCGGCGGCAACTGGTCCGCCCGGATCGCGGTGGTGCTGGTGCAGTTGTGGCTCGGCTATCCGTACATGTTCCTGGTGGCCACCGGCGCGTTGCAGGCCATCCCCCGGGAGCTGACCGAGGCGACCTCGGTGGACGGGGCGTCGCCCTGGCAGTCGTTCCGGGCGGTCACCCTGCCGCTGCTGCTGGTGGCGCTGTCGCCGCTGCTGATCGCGTCGTTCGCGTTCAACTTCAACAACGTCAACGCGATCCTGTTCACCACCGAGGGCGGCCCGTTCGCGCCGGACAACCCGACCAACGGCGCCACCGACCTGCTGATCACCTACACGTACCGGCTCGCGTTCGGCGCGCAGGGCGCCGAGTTCGGCCTGGCCGCCACCGTCTCGATCTTCATCTTCGCGATCGTGGCGACGGTGTCGGCGATCAGCTTCCGGCGGACCCGCAAGCAGGAGGAGGTGTACTCGTGACCACCATCGCGCAGACGCAGGCGGCCACCCGCCGGCCGGCTCGCCGCTCGCGCGGCCGCTGGTTCGCCCAGGTCGGCTGGCGGCACCTGGTCGGGGTGCTGGCGGTGGCGTTCAGCCTCTTCCCG
Source organism: Micromonospora sp. CNB394 (assembly GCF_000374985.1). Lineage (NCBI taxonomy): Bacteria > Bacillati > Actinomycetota > Actinomycetes > Micromonosporales > Micromonosporaceae > Micromonospora > Micromonospora sp. CNB394. The sequence goes on from NZ_KB895832.1 coordinate 33,926, forward strand.
ATCCTGTTCGTGATCTCGGCGGCGTTCAACCCGCTCGGCACGCTCTCCTCCACCGAGCTGCTGCCGACCGGGGCGTCGCTGGAGAACTTCACGAACCTGTTCGACCAGACCGCGTTCGGCCACTGGTTCCTCAACTCGCTGCTGCTCGCGGGCGTGGCCAGCTTCGCATCGATCTTCCTGTCGTCGCTCGCGGCGTACGCGTTCTCCCGGATGCGCTTCGCCGGACGCCGGGTCGGCCTGCTCGCGCTGCTGCTGATCCAGATGTTCCCGCAGTTCCTGGCGATCGTGGCGATCTTCCTGATCTTCACCACGCTCACCGACCTCTACCCGTCGATCGGGTTCAACACCCCGTGGGGCCTGTTCCTGCTCTACATGGGTGGCGCGCTCGGCGCGAACACGTGGCTGATGAAGGGCTTCTTCGACACGCTGCCGAAGGAGTTGGACGAGTCGGCGACCATGGACGGCGCGTCGCACGTGCAGGTCTTCTTCCGGATCATGCTGCCGCTGGTGGCGCCGATCCTGGCGGTGACCGGCCTGCTCGCGTTCATCGGGTCGATCAACGAGTTCATCATCGCCAACGTGTTCCTCACCGAACCCGAGTCGAAGACCCTCGCGGTCGGCATGTTCGGCCTGGTCGCGGGCGAGCGCAACAACAACTTCGGGATGTTCGCGGCGGGCACGCTGCTCACCGCGATCCCGACGGTGCTGGTGTTCCAACTGCTCCAGCGCTACATCGTCTCCGGGCTCACCTCCGGAGCGGTAAAGGGCTGAGCCTCCTCGGCTCACGCTGCGGCAAGGGCGTCGTGTCGGCGTACACCGGAGCGGTTCTCGGGCGGACCGCCGCGGTCGGGTGAACCGGCCGCGGCGGGTGCCCGCCCCCTCTCCCTGTCGGTACGACGCGAAAGGCAGCACCATGCCCCTTCAGCCGCACCACGACGGCTCCGCCACCTACGTCCCGGAGCAGGAGCCCGCGCTCGGACAGACTGTTCCCGTCTTCGTCCGGGTACCGGCCGGATCCGGCGTCTCCGAGGTGCACGTGCGCACCACCGGCGACGGCGAGCCGCGCTTCGCCGAGGCGCGGATCGACCGCACCGAGAACGGCGACGTGTGGTGGCGGGCCGACGTCGAGGTCCGCAACCCGGTCAGCAACTACCGCTTCCTGCTCGACGGCGAACGCGGCACCCGCTGGCTCAACGCCGCCGGCCTGGCCGGGCACGACGTGCCGGACAACGGCGACTTCAAGCTGGTCGGCTACGCCCCGCCGCCGGCCTGGGCCCGCGACGCGGTGATCTACCAGATCTTCCCGGACCGGTTCGCCCGCTCGGCCGCCGCCGACGGCCGGACCCCGCCGGACTGGGCGATCCCGTGCGACTGGGACACCCCGGTCGTCGGCCGCGGCCCGGAGACGCCCCGCCAGTTCTACGGCGGCGACCTCGACGGCGTCACCGAGCGCCTCGACCACCTGGACCGGCTCGGCGTCAACACCGTCTACCTCACGCCGGTCTTCCCGGCCCGCTCCAACCACAGATACGACGCGTCGAGCTTCGACACCGTCGACCCGCTGCTCGGCGGCGACGCGGCGCTGGCCCGGCTCGCCGACGCGGTGCACGCCCGGGGCTGGCGGCTGCTCGGCGACATCACCAGCAACCACACCGGCGACGCCCACGACTGGTTCACCGCCGCCGTCTCCGACGTCGACGCGCCGGAACGCGAGCTGTACTACTTCGACCTGCCCGGCTCGGACTACGAGTCGTGGAACGGGGTGAAGTCGCTGCCGAAGCTGAACTGGGGCAGCGCGGAACTGCGCCGCCGGTTCGCCACCGCCGAGGACTCGCTGCTGCGCCGCTGGCTGCGCCCGCCGTACCGGCTGGACGGCTGGCGGGTCGACGTGGCGAACATGACCGGCCGGCGCGGCGCGGACGCGTACACCCACGAGGTGGCGCGGCTGCTGCGCGAGGTGGTGGCGCAGACCCGCCCGGACGGGCTGCTGCTGGCCGAGCACGGCCACGACCACAGCGGTGACCTGGACCGCGACGGCTGGCACGGGACGATGAACTACGTCGGCTTCACCGACCCGGTCTGGTCCTGGCTGCGTCACGGCGACGACCCGGTGCCGAACTTCCTCGGCACCCCGGGCGGGGTACGGCGACGCGACGCGAGCGCGGTGCTCGCCACCATGAACGGCTACCGGTCGCTGGTGTCCTGGCGGTCGTACACGCACTCGTGGCAGCTGCTCGGCTCGCACGACTCGGCCCGGATCCGCACCGTGGTCGGCGACGCGGCCCGGCAGGAGGTGGCGGCCGGACTGCTCGCCACCATGCCCGGCACGCCCGTGGTCTTCGCCGGTGACGAGCTGGGCCTGACCGGTACGAACGGGGAGGGCTCGCGTACCCCGATGCCGTGGCACCGGCCGCAGAGCTGGGACCGGCGCACGTTCGAGGCGTACCGGTCGTTGCTGACGCTGCGCCGCGACGAGCCGGCACTGCGGCACGGCGGCTTGCGCTGGGTGCACGCGGACGCGGACACGCTGGTCTTCCTCCGCGAGGCGCCCACGTCGACGGTGCTGGTGCTGGCCCGCCGGGCCGCCGGCACTCCGGTCCGCCTGACCGGCCTGCCCGCCGCCGACAACATCTACGGTGGTGCTCCCGCCCTGCGCCCCGGCGCCGCGACCCTCCCCGCCGACGGCCCCACCTTCCAGGTCTGGCACTGGTGAAAGAAGGGGCCCCTTGTTAACGCATTGTGCATAACAAGGGGCCCCTCCTAACACCTCAGCGCAGCAGGGTGCGGGCGCCGGCGAGGTAGGTGGCGCGGTCCGGGGAACCGGTGAGGATGCGCTGGGTGAAGTAGCCGGGGACCAGGCCGAAGAGCGCCGCGCCCACAGCGGCCGGGTCGGCCTCGGGGGGTAACTCACCGGCGTCGCGCGCCCGTCGGGCCGCGGTCACGAAGTGGCCGCGCAACCGGGTGTACGTGGCGGCGACGAACTCCGCCAGCACCGGGTCCCGCTGCGCCTCGCTCCACACCTGCAGTGCCAGCGGCAGCACGCCGTCCGGGCCGAGCTGGGCGTCGACGAAGGTCAGCGCGCGTTCCAGCACGTCGGTCAGGGGCAGCGGCGGATCGGCGGTCGAGAGGTCGGCGAAGTTCTCGTCGGCGGTGCCGACCACCGCCTGGGCGATGGCCGTGATCAGGTCGTTCTTGCTGGGGAAGTAGCGGTAGACCGCGCCGACGGAGAGCCCGGCCTCCCTGACCACGTCCTGCATCGAGGTCTGGTGGAAGCCGTCGCGCACGAAGCAGCGCCGGGCCGCCTCCAGGATCTGCTGGCGGCGGGCGGAGAGGTGCTGTTCGGAGACGCGTGGCACGACACACATTCTAAAGCGAGCGTTCGTTCTTGACGAACGCGCCGACGGCGGCGCACGCTTCATTTCAATAGAACGAACATTCGTTTTAAGGAGAGACGATGCTCCGCTCCCGCTCGCCCTGGACCGTCGCCGCGCTGCTCGTCGGCGCCGTGGTGATGGTGCAGGCGCTGCTCGTACCGCTGTTCGCGGCGCCCGCCACGCACCTCGCGCCGCGCGACCTGCCGGTGGCCGTGGCCGGCCCACCGCCGGTCGTCGCCGAGCTGACCGCACGGCTCACCGCGGCCCGGCCCGGCGGCTTCGCAGTCACCACACTGCCGGACGCGGCGGCGGCCGACCGGGCGTTGCGGGACCGCGAGGTGTACGCCGCGTTCGTGGCCGGCCCGGACGGCGTCGCCCTGCACACCGCGCCGGCCGCCGGCCCGGCCGTGGCGGTCCTGCTCACCGAGGCCGCCGGCCAGCTCTCGCCCGGCCGCCCGGTGCCGGTGACCCAGGTCGTGCCGACCGACCCGGACGACCCGCGCGGGGCCGGCTTCGCCGCCGGGTTCCTGCCACTGGCGCTCACCGGCATGCTGGCCGGCGCGCTGCTCACGCTGCTGGTCGCCGGCCGTCGCGCCCGCCTCGCCGGCCTGATCGGGTACGCGGTGCTGGCCGGCGCGGCAGGCGTCGCGGTGCTGCACGGCTGGCTCGGCCTGCTCGACGGGAACCTGTGGCGGGAGGCCGGCGCGATCGGGCTGTTCTCGCTCGCCGCCGCCGGCACCGTGGCGGGACTCGGCGCGCTGCTCGGCCGGGCCGGGATCGGGCTCGGCGCGCTGCTCGTGTTCCTGCTCGGCAATCCGCTCTCCGCCGTCTCCGCCGCCCCGGAACTGCTGCCACAGCCGTGGGGCGTGGTGGGCCAGTTCCTGCCGGTCGGCGCCGGTGGCACACTGCTGCGCTCGGCGGCCTTCTTCGACGGCGCGGGCGCCGGTCGGCCGCTGGCCGTGCTGGCCGCGTACGCGCTGGTCGGGCTCGGGTTGGTCCTGGTCGGGCGGCGCTTTGCCACCGACGCCCGGGTGCCGGTGGCGCCGCCGACGCGAGCCGAGGTCACGGTATGACTGCTTCTGCGCGGGGCGACTACTACGAAGCGTCGTTGATGGGGGAGGATGGGCCGCGTGGAAGCTCTTCGACTGATTCTCCTCTACGTCCATCTGATCGGCTTCGCGCTGCTGCTCGGTGGCGCGATTGCCCAGTACGTCACCGGCCGGCTGCGGATCAACGCGGCAATGCTCTGGGGCGCGATCATCCAGATCCTCACCGGCGTCGGGCTGTCCGCTCCGCTGCGGGACGGGGACGAGCCGGCCCCGGCGAAACTTGTTACCAAGTTGGTGCTCGCGCTGCTGATCTTCGTCATGGTCTTCTTCTCCCGTAAGCGGGAGACCGTCAACCGTGGCCACTTCCTCGCGATCGTCGGTTTGACGCTGGTCAACGCAGCCGTGGCGGTGTTCTGGCGTTAGTTCGCCGCGAGCCGGGGAAGCTCGGGAAACGGACGTTCGCGACACCGCCGCGTACGCCTGCCAGCCGGACAAGTGACGTGCCCCACGCAAGGGTTACGCCGGGGTAACGGACGCTCAACAGTCGTGCACGATTGTCGGCCGGTGGGTGGGCGCGGGCGTACGCTCCCGTCCGTAACGTGGGACGCCGGCGGCACACCGCAGGCCGGCGAAAGGGCTGCACACCGTGCACGACGCGGTGTGCAAGGGGAAGGAGACGTCTTGCGCTCTGTGCGTGGGATGCGGATCGCCTCCGCCGTCGTGGCGGGTGGACTCGTGCTGGGCGCTGCCGCGTGTGGTGAGGCTCCGGACGACGACAACAACGCCGGTGGCGACGGCGGCAAGAAGTACAGCGCCTGCATGGTGACCGACGTCGGCGGCGTCGACGACAAGTCCTTCAACGCCTCGGCCTGGAAGGGCCTCCAGGAGGCGCAGAAGGAGAACGACAACATCGAGATCAAGAACGTCCAGTCGAAGGCCGAGGCGGACTACGAGGTCAACCTGACCGGGTTCGTCAACCAGCAGTGCGACTTCATCCTGGCCGTCGGTGGCCTGATGTCGGACGCCACCAAGGCAGCGGCCGAGAAGAACCCGAACCAGCAGTTCGGTCTCGTCGACGCCAACCCGGGCGTGAGCAACGTCTACCCGATGCAGTTCGACACCGCGCAGGCCGCGTTCCAGGCCGGCTACCTGGCCGCCGGGATGAGCAAGACCGGCAAGGTCGGTACGTACGGTGGCCTCCCGATCCCGCCGGTCACCATCTTCATGGACGGCTTCGCCGACGGCGTGGCGTACTACAACACGGCCAAGAGCAAGAACGTCCAGGTGCTGGGCTGGGACAAGGCCACCCAGAAGGGCTCCTTCACCAACGACTTCGTCAAGCAGGACGAGGGCAAGAAGGTGTCCGACGCGCTCGTCGCGCAGGGCGCCGACATCGTGATGCCGGTCGCCGGCGGCGCCGGGCTCGGCACCACCGCCGCGGCCAAGGCCTCGGGCGGCAAGTACTCGGTCGTCTGGGTGGACATCGACGGCTGCGACAGCACCCCGGACTGCTCGGCGATCCTGACCACCGTCGTCAAGAACATCCCGGACGCCGTCAAGGAGGCCGTGCTGAAGGCCGCCGGCGGCGAGAAGCTCCAGTCCACTCCGGGCTTCGTCGGCACGCTGGCGAACAACGGCGTCTCGATCGCCCCGTACCACGACTTCGACAGCAAGGTCCCGGCGGACCTGAAGGCCGAGGTCGACAAGATCAAGGCGGACATCGCCGCCGGCACCATCACCGTCACCTCGAAGGCCCAGCCGACCAAGTGACCGCTTCGCCGGCCACCGCGGTGCGATCATCGGCAGCGGGGGCCGGCGGACAGCAGCTCTGACGATCCGGCCGTCCCGGCGCAACGGGGAAGGTACCCCAGCGCCGGGGCGGCCGATCACCTTGAATCCCCCGACCATCCCCACCCGGCGTGGTGGCGGCGCGGCAGGTCGCTACGCTGCACCATCGCTCGCACTCCAGGAGGTTGCGCTGAGACTCGAACTGCGCGGCATCACCAAACGGTTCGGTGATCTGGTCGCCAACGACCACATCGACCTGACGGTGGAGCCTGGAGAGATCCACGCCCTGCTCGGCGAGAACGGCGCCGGCAAGTCGACCCTGATGAACGTGCTCTACGGCCTCTACCAGCCGGACGAGGGTGAGATCCTGGTCGACGGCAAGCCGCTGAAACTGCGGGGCCCGTCGGACGCGATCGCCGCCGGGATCGGGATGGTGCACCAGCATTTCATGCTGGTGCCGGTCTTCACCGTGGCCGAGAACGTCATGCTCGGCGCCGAGCAGGTCAGAGGGCCCTTCGCAGGCATCCTCGACCGTCGGCGTGCCCGGCGCGAGGTCGCCGAGGTCTCCGAGCGGTACAACCTGCGGGTCGACCCGGACGCGGTGATCGAGGACCTGCCGGTCGGCATCCAGCAGCGGGTGGAGATCGTCAAGGCCCTCACCCGCGACGTCGACCTGCTGATCCTCGACGAGCCCACTGCCGTGCTCACGCCGCAGGAGACCGAGGAACTGCTCACCGTCATGCGGTCGCTCAAGGCCGCCGGCAAGTCGATCGTGTTCATCACCCACAAGCTGGGCGAGGTGAAGGCGATCGCCGACCGGATCACCGTGATCCGGCGCGGGAAGACGGTCGGCACCGCCGAGCCGAGCGCCAGCCGGGACGAACTGGCCGCGCTGATGGTCGGGCGCAGCGTCCGGCTGACCGTGGACAAGCAGCCGGCCACCCCCGGCAAGCCGGTCCTGGAGGTTTCCGGCCTGGTCGTGGACGACGACCGGCAGGTACGCGCGGTCGACGGCGTCGACCTGACCGTGCACGCCGGTGAGGTGCTCGGCGTCGCCGGCGTGCAGGGCAACGGCCAGACCGAGCTGATCGAGGCGATCATGGGCCTGCGCCCGGTGCTCACCGGCACGATCAGCCTCGACGGCGAGCCGACGCACGGCTGGTCGACCAAGAAGGTGCTCCGCGCCGGTGTCGGCTACGTGCCCGAGGACCGCAGCGTGGACGGCCTGGTCAAGGAGTTCTCCGTGGCGGAGAACCTGGTACTGGACGTCTACGACCGGCCGCCGTTCGGCAAGGGCCTGTCGCTGAAGCCCGACGCCATCGCCAAGTCGGCGCGGGAGCGGATCGAGCAGTTCGACGTCCGTACCTCCTCGGCCGACGCGGCGGTCGGCACACTCTCCGGCGGCAACCAGCAGAAGGTGATCGTGGCCCGGGAGCTGTCCCGGCCGCTGAAGCTCTTCATCGCCGCCCAGCCCACCCGGGGCGTGGACGTCGGCTCGATCGAGTTCATCCACAGCCGGGTCATCCGCGAGCGGGACATCGGCACCGCGGTCATGGTGGTCTCCAGCGAACTGGACGAGGTGATCGGCCTGGCCGACCGGATCGCGGTCATGTACCGCGGCCGGATCATCGGCGTCGTCGGCCCGGACACCCCGCGTGAGGAGATCGGCCTGCTGATGGCCGGCATCACCCCGGACGCCGCCACCCCGGACGCCGCCACCCCGGACGCCGCCACCCCGGACGCCGCCACCCCGGACGCCGCCACCGCGACCGAGGACGGCCCTGGCAACGAGGACGAGGCATGACCAACCCGAACCCCGCTTCGGGCTCGCCGGACAAGGAGCCGGCGACCGAGGCGCAGGAGTCGCTGAGCGAGGCCCGGGCGACGCCGACGCAGCCGGCCGGTGACACCGAGCAGACGGTGCCCGCCACCGCGACCGCGAAGAGACCGTCCCCGGCCGGGGAAGCCCGCCCGAGCATGGGTCGGCTGTTCCTGGACAACCTGTGGGCGGCCAACACGGTCACCGTGACGGTGCTCGCGGTGCTGCTGGCCATGGTGGTCGGCGCGGTGCTGATCATCGTGTCCGACCCGGAGGTGCTCGCCACCTACGGCTACATCACCGCCCGGCCCACCGACGCGCTGAACGCCAGCTGGACGGTGGTCAGCGAGGCGTACGCGAACCTGTTCAAGGGCGCGATCTTCGACCCGGACGCGGTCGGCTTCACCGCCGCCATGAGCCCGATCTCGGAGACGCTCACCTACGCCGCGCCGCTCGTCTTCACCGGCCTGTCGGTGGCGCTCGCCTTCCGCGGCGGCCTGTTCAACATCGGCGCCCAGGGCCAGGCCACCATCGGCGTGATCCTGGCCGCCGTGGCCGGCTTCGCGCTGCCGCTGCCGCCCGGCGTGCACCTGCTGGTGGCGTTGATCGCCGGCGCGCTCGGCGGTGCGCTCTGGGGCTTCATCCCCGGCATCCTCAAGGCACGGGCCGGCGCGCACGAGGTGATCAACACGATCATGCTCAACTACGTGGCGGTCTACTTCCTGACCTGGATCATCGTCCAGAGCGGGGTGCAGGACCCGAACCGGGCGGACGCGATCAGCAAGCCGGTCGACTCCTCCGCGCAGCTGCCCCGCCTGCTCGGCGACGACCTGCGGGTGCACGCCGGCATCCTGCTCGCGGTGGCGGCCACCTGGTTCATCGCCTGGCTGCTCAACCGCTCCACGCTCGGCTTCGAGCTGCGGGCGGTGGGTGCGAACCCGGACGCGGCCCGGACCGCCGGCATCAGCGTCACAAAGACGTACGTGCTGGTGATGGTGTTCGCGGGCATGCTGGCCGGTCTCGGTGGCTCGACCATGGTGCTCGGCACCACTGCCACGGCGCTGACCCCGCTGGTGATCGCGCAGATCGGCTTCGACGGCATCCTGGTCGCGCTGCTCGGCCGCGTGAAGCCGTGGGGTGTGCTGCTGGCCGCGCTGCTCTTCGGTGCCCTCCAGGCCGGCGGCAACCGGATGCAGTCGTACTCCGGCATCTCGCTGGAACTGGTCACCGTGCTCCAGGCGCTCATCGTCATCTTCATCGCCGCGCCTGCCCTGGTGAAGACGATCTTCCAGCTCCGGGCGGCCCGCGCCGCCCGGTTGCAGACGAGCCTCGCGAAGGGCTGGTGAGCATGTCCACCACCGCTGTCCCCGAGGTCGCCGTAACCGCGGTCGACGAGGGTTTCTGGACCCGTAACCGGAAGATCGGCGCGGTCCTGCTGGCGCTCGGCGTGCTCGCGGCGGTGCTGTTCGGCGCACTCGCGACCGACCAGCACGCGCGGTTCACGCTCAGCGAGACCGAGGGCGGGGCCGCCCTGGAGATCAACGGTACGGTCGGCGCGATCCTGTTCGGGCTGATCACCGCCGCGGCCGGAGGCGCCCTGCTGGCCGGTGTGCCGAAGCGCTGGTTCACGCTGCTGCTCGGCGCCGGGCTGGTCGCCTTCGTGCTGAGCTTCCTGTGCTGGCAGGTCTCCGCCGCGCCCGAGGGCCGCAACTTCATGCCGCTGGTGAACGTCGTCCGCGGTACGTTCATCCTGGCCCTGCCGCTGATCTTCGGTGCGCTCGCCGGTGTGCTCTGCGAGCGCTCCGGCGTGGTGAACGTGGCGATCGAGGGCCAGCTCCTGATGGGCGCCTTCTCCGGCGCGCTGTTCGGCAGCATGTCCGGCAGCGTCTGGGTGGGCCTGGTGGCTGCCGCCATCGGCGGTGCGTTCATCTCGTTCCTGCTGGCCGTGTTCTCCATCCGCTACCTGGTCGACCAGGTGGTCATGGGCATCGTGCTCAACCTGCTCGCGGTCGGCATCACCGGCTTCCTCTACGAGCGGCTGATGCAGACCGACGCGGCGAAGTACAACAGCGCGCCCCGGTTCGGCAACTGGGAGATCCCGCTGCTGTCCGACATCCCGCTGATCGGTCCGGCGCTGTTCCGGGGCAACATCTTCCTCTACCTCGGCCTGCTGCTGGTGCTCGTCATCCACCTGGCGCTGTTCCGTACCCGGTGGGGCCTGCGGACCCGCTCGGTGGGCGAGCACCCGACCGCGGCGGACACGCTGGGCGTGAAGGTGCTGCGGCTGCGCTACCGCAACGTGATCCTGGCCGGTCTGGTGGCCGGCGTCGGCGGCGCCTCGTACACGCTGGCGCTCTACTCGTTCACCAAGAACATGATCGGCGGCAAGGGCTTCATCGCCCTGGCCGCGCTGATCTTCGGCCGGTGGAGCCCGACCGGCGCGCTGCTCGCGGCGCTGTTCTTCGGCTTCGCCGACCAGCTCGCCACCTACCTGGGCGCGATCGGCAGCAGCATTCCGAGCCAGTTCCTGGCGATGCTGCCGTACCTGGCGACGATCCTGGCGGTGGCCGGGCTGGTCGGCAAGGTCCGGGCGCCGGCCGCCGACGGCAAGCCGTACATCAAGGGCTGACCGCTTGCCGCGACACAGTGCCCGGCGGGTCGCCCCGCCGGGCATCGTCGTCTCCGGCCGCGCCCGCGACCGATCGGGTGTGAATTGGGCAGAATGGGGGTCGTGATGGAGATCGACTGGGAGCGGCTGCGTACCGCCGCCACCGAGGTCATGCGCCACGCCTACGTGCCGTACTCGAAGTTCCCGGTGGGTGCCGCCGCGCTCGTCGACGACGGCCGGGTCGTGGTCGGCTGCAACGTGGAGAACGCCGGATACGGCGTCACGCTCTGCGCCGAGTGCGGTGTGGTCTCGCAGCTGCACGCCACCGGCGGGGGCCGGATCGTGGCGTTGTCCTGCGTCGACGCCACCGGTGAGCCGTTGATGCCGTGCGGCCGGTGCCGGCAGCTGCTCTGGGAGCAGGGCGGGCCGGAGTGCCTGGTCGAGGCGAAGGGCGGGCCGTTGCGGATGGCGGAGCTGCTGCCGCACGCGTTCGACGTGGCCGACATCGAGGCGGTGACCGGCGAGCACCCGGTGCCGGTGGTGCCGGACCGGCTGGCCGCCTGGCGGGGCCGGGGCACCGTGTTCGTCCACCCCGACCTGTCGGGCGGGCAGCAGGTCTGGACGACGTACTGGGAGCGGTCGTCCGGTGAGACCGAGGGCGCCGAGACCGGCGTGCTGGAGGAGGGCTCGACCTGGGACGACCCGGCCGAGGCGATCGAGTGGGGGCTGGCGCGGACGCCGCGCGTGGTCGTGGTGGACGCCTCGGGGACGATCTTCTGGGCCGGTGAGGGTGAGCCACCGACGGAGATCCCGGTTCGTTGGGGTTGAGCTGGAGGGCCTGGGCCGACCGTGCCCGGCTCCGGGCGGTCAGGCTTGATCCCTCCGCCGGTCACGGTCGGCCCAGGCCGGACCTGGTCACCGTCCGCGGAAAGAGTGCGGTCCGCGGCGATTGTTGATCTATTGATGGGAACTCAAAGGTGAGTGCTTTTACGGCGATTGACGTCATCCGGGCCAAGCGGGACGGGGGCGTGCTGAGCGACGGGCAGATCGACTGGGTGGTCGACGCGTACACCAGGGGTCTGGTCGCCGACGAGCAGATGTCGGCGCTGGCCATGGCGATCCTGCTGCGCGGCATGACCGCGCCGGAGATCGCCCGGTGGACCGCCGCCATGATCGCCAGCGGCGAGCGGCTCGACCTGTCGCCGGTCTCCCGGCCGACTGTGGACAAGCACTCCACCGGCGGCGTCGGTGACAAGATCACCCTGCCGCTGACCCCGCTGGTGGCCGCGTGCGGCGCGGCGGTGCCGCAGCTGTCCGGCCGGGGCCTGGGCCACACCGGCGGCACGCTGGACAAGCTGGAGTCGATCCCGGGCTGGCGGGCGGCGCTGTCCAACGACGAGTTCATCGCGCAGCTCCGCGACGTGGGCGCGGTGATCTGCGCGGCCGGCGACGGGCTCGCCCCGGCCGACCGCAAGCTGTACGCCCTGCGCGACGTCACCGGCACGGTCGAGGCGATCCCGCTGATCGCCAGCTCGATCATGAGCAAGAAGATCGCCGAGGGGACCGGCGCGCTGGTGCTCGACGTGAAGGTCGGCTCCGGCGCGTTCATGAAGAACGCCGACGACGCCCGCGAACTGGCCCGCACCATGGTTGAGCTGGGCGGCGCGCACGGCGTACGGACGGTCGCCCTGCTCACCGACATGTCCACCCCGCTCGGCCTCGCAGTGGGCAACGCGGTCGAGGTGACCGAGTCGGTGGAGGTGCTCGCCGGCGGTGGTCCCGCCGACGTGGTGGAGCTGACGCTGGCGCTGGCCCGGGAGATGCTCGACGCGGCCGGCCTGCCGGACGCCGACCCGGAGGCGGCGCTGCGGGACGGCCGGGCGATGGACTCCTGGCGCACGATGATCCGGGCGCAGGGCGGTGACCCGGACGCCCCGATGCCCGTCGCGAACGAGGTCGAGGTGGTCACCGCGACCGAGGACGGGTGGATCGCCGAGGTCGACGCGTACGCGATCGGGGTGGCCGCCTGGCGGCTCGGCGCGGGCCGGGCGCGCAAGGAGGATCCGGTGAGCGTCCCGGCGGGCGTGGTGCTGCACAAGCGCCGCGGTGACCGGGTGCGCGCCGGTGACCCGCTGTTCGAGCTGCGCGCCGAGCACGCCGAGCGGATCCCGGCCGCGCTGGCCGAGGCGCGCCGCGCGGTGCGGATCGCGCCGGACGCGCCGGACGCGCCGCCGCTGGTCGTCGAGCGGATCGGCTGACCGGGCCCGGCCGTGGTGCCGGCCCGGCCGGAGCCGCTATCCTCCCAGGCCAGGGGGACCGGCCGGCCACGAGCCGAGGTGAGCAGACAGGGGCTTGACCGTGCGCGTACCCGCTCCCGACCCCCGGGCCGTCCGCGAGGCGAGCCTGGACGAGTTGTCCCGGCTGGGTCTTCCGCTGCCGCCGCCGCAGTTCCCGCTGGTGTGGGAGCCGGGTGACGAGATCGAGCTGCGGCCGACCCCGGAGATCGAGGCCCGGATCGCGGTGCTGCACGTGATCCTGGCCCGCTGCTTCGGGATGCCCGCGCGGGCGGCGACGGGCTGGCTGCTGGAGTCGCACCTGGTCGACTCGGTGACGCCGCCGGAGTGGCAGTTCGTGATGGGCGGCCGGGGCGACCACAGGTCGTTCGTGCTGCACCACGACGCCTTGTTCTCGCTGGCCTGGGTGCTCGGGCTGGCCAAGGAGCTGGACCCGACGGTGCCGGTGGACGAGCGGCTGGTCGAGCGCATGCCGAACCTGGTCGCGGGGGAGACGTTCGGCCAGTGGCGGGCCCGGATCCTGGCCGCGCCGCAGCATCCCGGTGACGCCGCGGCGCTGCTGGACCTGCACTACTGCCTCGACTGGGCGTACCTGGAGATCGAGAAGGCGGGTGGCGCGCTGCCGGGGTTGGTGGACGCCAACGCGATCGGGCAGCGCCGGTGGGCGCTGGAGTGGGCGGTGGTGCTGCGCGGGCCGTACCACGACGAGCCGCCGGGCTGGGAAGAGGTGGACCTGTCCACCTGAGGCGGGTCAGCGCGGGCGGTGCACGCCGAGCCGGACCGAGAGCGTGACCGGCGCCGGCTCGGGCAGCGCGGCGATGCGCGCGGCGAGCCGCCGCGGGTCGGCGTGCCAGGCGCTCGGTCCCATCCCGACGAGCGTGGTGACCTCGGCGCGGGTGAGCGCGAGCCGGGCCCGGTACCCGGTCGCGGACTCCTCGGTGAAGTGGCCGCGGAGGCTGCCGGCGACCCGGTCGGCCTTGTCCGGGTCCACCCGCAGCAGGTCCAGCGCGTCGACGAGTTCGGTCAGGTGGTCGGCGGCCGGGGTGACCACCAGCAGCGCGCCGCCGGGGTCGAGCACCCGATGGAACTCCGGGCCATTGCGCGGCGCGAACACGTTCAGCAGCACGGCGGTGGACCGGTCGGCCAGCGGCAGCCGCTGCCACGTGTCGGCGAGCGCGGCGGCGGCCCGCGGGTGTGCCCGGGCCGCGCGGCGCATCGCCGGCTTGGAGACGTCCAGGGCCAGGCCGGCGGCGTCCGGCAGCGCCGCCAGCACCGCCGCGAGGTAGTGCCCGGTCCCGGCACCGGCATCGACCACCAGGGGGTACGGGCCGGAGTCCGCGACGCGTACCGCAGTGGTGGCCAGCGCGGCGGCGACGGTGTCGTAGTGGCCGGCGGCGAGGAAGCCGGCGCGGGCGGCGACCATCTCGGCGCTGTCCCCGGTGTGCGGGGCGCGGCCGGTGCGCAGGTTCACGTACCCCTGCCGGGCGATGTCGAAGCTGTGCCCGCGGGGACAGCGCAGCGCGCGTGCGGTGCCGGCGGTGGTCTCGGCGAGCGGTTCGGCGCAGACCGGGCAGCGCAGCCGGGCGAGGACGCGGTCGTCCACGACTCAGTCCTCCGCTTCCGACCGGGCGGTGGGGCGGCCGGTGAGGTGGTCGATCACCCGCTGGCTGAGCGTGCCGAGCGCGGCCACCTCGGCCGGGGTGAGCCGGTCGATCAGGTGCCGGCGGACGGCCGCGGCGTGCCCGGGTGCGGCGGCCTCGACGGCCTGGCGCCCGGCCGGGGTGAGCACGACGACCGAGCCGCGGCCGTCGGTGGCGCACTCCTCCCGGGTGACCAGTCCGCGTTGCTGCATCCGGGAGATGTGGTGGGACAGGCGGCTGCGGGACCAGAGCATCCGGTCGGCCAGTTCGCTGAGCCGTAGTCGTTGCTCAGGGGTCTCGGACAGGTCGCTCAGGACGTCGTAGTCCGGCTCGGAGAGACCGGCGTCCTGCATCAGCTCCCGGGCCAGTTCCAGGTCGAGCAGGCGGCGCATGCGGCGGTAGCCGCGCCAGGCGCGGTCCTCCTGCGCGTCCAGCCAGCCCGGTTCGTCCATGCGCCGATCCTACCGGTGTTGTTGACACGTCACCAAGTTGCCGTTCAGGTCGATCGATGGCATGTCAACCAAACTGCCGTCCGGGCTGGTGCGGCTGCTCACCGGCCTGGCCCTGTGCGGCGTCAGCGTCGCGCTGATGGTCCGCGCCGATCTCGGGCACGCTTCCTGGAACGTGCTGCACCAGGGCCTCGCCGACCGCACCGGCCTGCCGATGGTACGGCCGCCCCAGCTGTCCAACCTCGACCACCTGACCGGGCCGGTCCACCGTCCGGCCCGCACCGGGGGTGACTAGGGTCTGAGCATGGTCGCAATCTCGTACGAGGACATCGTCAAGGTCCCGAAGGCGCTGCTGCACGATCACCTCGACGGCGGCCTGCGGCCCGCGACGATCGTCGAGCTGGCCGCCGAGGTCGGCCACGAACTGCCCACCACCGACCCGGCGGCGCTCGGCGTCTGGTTCGCCGAAGCGGCGAACTCCGGCTCGCTGGAGCGCTACCTGGAGACGTTCGCGCACACGGTGGCGGTCATGCAGACCCCCACCGCGTTGCGCCGGGTCGCCCGCGAGTGCGCGCTGGACCTGGCCGCCGACGGCGTGGTCTACGCCGAGGTCCGGTTCGCGCCGGAGCAGCACCTGGAGCAGAACCTGACCCTGGACGAGGTGGTCGACGCGGTGGTCACCGGGTTCCGGGAGGGCAGCGCGCTGGCCGCCGAGGCGGGCACCCCGATCCGGATCGGCACGCTGCTCACCGCGATGCGGCACGCGGCCCGCTCGCAGGAGATCGCCGAGCTGGCCGTCCGGCACCGCGACACCGGTGTGGTCGGCTTCGACATCGCCGGTGCCGAGGCGGGGTTCCCGCCCACCCGGCACCTGGACGCGTTCGAATACCTCCAGCGGGAGAACTTCCACTTCACCATCCACGCCGGTGAGGCGTTCGGCCTGCCGTCGATCTGGCAGGCGATCCAGTGGTGCGGCGCCGACCGGCTCGGTCACGGCGTCCGTATCGTCGACGACATCACCCCGGGCAACCCGCCGGTGCTGGGCCGGCTGGCCGCGTACGTGCGGGACAAGCGCATCCCGCTGGAGCTGTGCCCCTCGTCGAACGTGCAGACCGGCGCGGCGGCCTCGATCGCGGACCACCCGATCGGGCTGCTGCGCGACCTGCGCTTCCGGGTGACTGTCAACACCGACAACCGGCTGATGAGCGGCACCTCGATGTCGCGGGAGATGGCGCTGCTGGTGGAGGCCTTCGGCTACGGCTGGAAGGAACTCCAGTGGTTCACCATCAACGCGATGAAGAGCGCCTTCATCCCGTTCGACGAGCGGCTGCGGATCATCGACGAGGTGATCAAGCCGGCGTACGCCGAGCTGATCGGCTGATCACGACCGGCGGGGGTGGCCGGAGAGCAGCGCGGCCACCCCGCGCAGCACCTGCCCGGCCCGGGCCGCCTCGGCGCCCAGCCCGGTCTGCCGGCGCAGCACGGCCGGCTCGGCGCGCAGCAGCGCGACCCCGCGCCGGAGCAGCACCCGGGGCGCCTTGCGCTGCTCGGCGAGATCCCGGGCGAGGCGGCGCAGGAACGTCGCGCCGCGCGGGCGGCGCAGCGCGTACGCCCCGGCGAGCAGCCCGAGTCGCCGGCACTCGGCCACGATCTCGGCCGCGAAGATCCCCTCGGCGACGAAGATTGGCGATCCGTCGACATGGAATGGCCGTGTGGCTACCCGACGGTCCGCGCCGATCGCATAAACCGGCACTTCGGCCTTGCCCTCACGGGCCAGCCGGGCGATTGTTTGCACCGCCGTGTCCGCATCCCAGGACAAGGGCGACTCCCAGTCCACCTGTCCGTTCCGACGCGGACACGTAGGGTCGTCGCCGTCCTTGTAGAAGTCGTCCAGGCAGAGCACCGGAAGTCCGGTTCGCTGGGCTATGTATGACTTTCCTGACCCGGAGGGGCCGGCAAGCAGCACGACGCGGTACGGATGTTCCATTACGTTATGTGACTCCGGCCAGACGGATTGCTATCAAATTGCATCAACATCTCATCACACCTCCGGTGAGGGACAACCTGGTCTTTCTCTTTGCGGAGCGGCGTGATGGAATCTCGGAGGTCCGACCCGCCGGGTCGGTCGCTCGGCGTTGCCCGCAGGGTGGCGTGGGGCGCGGTAATGCGAGGGCGGTGACGTGAGCAAACGGCCAACGACGGCGGGCTCCTTCCTGTCGCGGCTGCGTCGGCCGATGAGTCGGCTGCGCGACATGCCGATCTGGTCCAAGCTCGGTCTGATCATGATCGTGCCGACCATCGCCACGGTCGTGGTGGGCACCAGTGGTCTGGTCGACCACCTGGAGACGCTCAACAACGCCAACCGGGCGGGGGATCTGGCCAATCTGATCGGCTACTCGGGTGACCTGGTCGACAGCGTGCAGGACGAGCGGGTCGGCGCCGTGCTCTTCCTCGGCGCGAAGGAGTTCCAGACCCGGGCGCAGTACCAGGAGGGTTACAACCGCGCCAACCAGCGGGTGGACCAGAGGAAGTCGTCCTACCTGCGGCAGCGTGGCGAGATCGACGACCTGCCCCGCAACTTCGTCGGGTTGCTGGACACGATCGACACCCAGCTCAAGGACCTTCCGGCGACCCGTAGCCAGGTGCTGAACGGCAAGCTGAAGATCAATGACGCCGACCAGGCGTACCGGCAGCTGATCGAGGACCTGCTCGCGATCCGCGACTCGGCCACCCAGCTCGCCGGCGACAACGACCTGAGCGACCGGATGCGCGCGGCGGCCGCGGTGGCCCGGCAGAAGGAATACCTGACCCAGCGCCGGGTCGTCGTCCACCAGGCGCTCACCCAGAACCAGTACACCGCCGCGCTGCGCGAGCAGTTCATCGCCAGCGGCACCGGCCAGTCGCAGTCGCTGGCCACCTTCCAGGCCGTCGCCACCGAGCCCGACAAGCTGTTCTACGAGCAGACCGTCTCCGGGCCCGACCTGCGCAAGGCCGACCGCTTCACCAGTTTCATCTCCGGCAACAACAACGGCTCGATGGAGAACGCCCCGTTCGGGGCGGACCAGTGGGACCAGACCATGGTCGCCAACGCCGAACTGATCCGTACCGTCGAGTCCCGCCTGGACGGCAACGTGGTCCAGCAGGCCGACGCGCTGCGCTCGGACACCCAGCGCCAGGTGTTCCTGGAGACCGGCCTGCTGCTCACCATGCTGCTGCTGGCCATCCTGTTCGCGTACCTGGTGGCCCGCTCGATGGCCCGCTCGCTGCGCGACCTGCGCCAGGGCGCCCTGGCGGTGGCCCAGTACGGGCTGCCGCAGGCGGTCGCCCGGCTGCGCGACCCGCAGGTGACCGGTCAGCTCTCCCCGGTGCAGCTGGCCAACCAGATCGCCGAACCGCTGCCGGTGCGGAGCAAGGACGAGTTCGGCCAGGTGACCGAGGCGTTCAACGCCGTCCACCTGGAGGCCGTCCGGACCGCCGCCGAGCAGGCCGCCCTGCGGGCCTCGGTCGCGACCATGTTCGTCAACCTGGCCCGCCGCTCGCAGATCCTGGTCGACCGGCTGATCGGCCACCTCGACCGGCTGGAGCGCGGCGAGGAGGACCCGGACCGGTTGGCCGAGCTGTTCCAGCTCGACCACCTGGCCACCCGGATGCGCCGCAACGACGAGAACCTGCTGGTCCTCGCCGGTGCGGACTCCACCCGTGTGCAGCGCGAGCCCGCCGCCCTGATCGACGTGCTCCGCGCCGCCCAGTCCGAGGTCGAGCACTACACCCGGATCGAGTTCGGCGTGATCGACCGGGACATCGAGGTCGCCGCCCACGCGGTCAACGACCTGGTGCACCTGGTCGCCGAGCTGTTCGACAACGCCACCGCCTTCTCCCCGCCGGACTCACAGGTCATGGTGGAGGCCCGGCGGGTCGGCGACCGCGCCTCCCTCTACGTGGAGGACCGCGGCATCGGCATCAGCTCGGAACAGCTCCGTGACCTCAACGAGCGGCTGGCCACGCCGCCGCAGGTGGACGTCGCGGTCTCCCGGATGATGGGCCTGGTCGTGGTCGCGCGGCTGGCCGCCCGGCACGGTGTCCGGGTCGAGCTGCGACCGGGCGCCGACCGGGGCACCGTCGCCGACGTGACGCTGCCGACCTCGGTCCTGGTGCCGCGCGCCCTGGCCGGCCGCGGCCAGCCCGGACCGGCCCTGCCGCCCGCCGCCCCGCAGCAGAACGGCCCGGCGCCCGCCTTCGGCGCCCTGGCCGCCTTCGGCAACAACAACCCGCCGAGCCTGCCGCCGGCGCCGCACCCGGGCTCATCGGGCAACCAGGTCACGCTCGGCGGCCGGGCCTTCGACCCGGCACCGCGCAACGGCTCGGGCACCCCGGCGAACGCCGGTGGCGGCCGGGCGATGCCGGCCTGGTCCGACCTGACCGGCGCCAACCCGTCCGGCGGGGACGGCGGATTCGGCTCCCGGCCCTCCAACGGCCAGTCCATGGACCCGCTGCCCCAGCGGCGCAACCCGGCCGACGACGACCCGGGCAGCACCGGCCAGCAGCCGGCGATCCCGCGCCAGCTGCCGAGCAGCCCGGAGGCGCGGCCCTACAGCCCGCCGCCGGTCTCCGCGCCGCCGGTCCCGCCGGTGTCGGCGCCGCCGCTGCCTCCGGTCTCCGGCGCCCCGGTCTCCGGTCACCCGCTGCCGTACCGTCCGGTCTCGGCCGCCCCGGTCTCCGGCGACCCGTTCCCGGGCCGTCCGGTCTCCGCGGCGCCGGTCTCCGGCGACCCGCTGCCGTACCGTCCGGTCTCGGCCGCGCCGGTCTCCGGGCACCCCGCGTCGGCTGTTCCGGTCTCCGGACAGCCCGCCGCCGGTCAGCCGGCCGCCGCGCCGCCGACGAACCAGCCGCAGGCACGCTCGATGCCCGCCCCGGGTGTCAGCGCTCCGCCGGTCTGGCCCCCGGTCGCGCCGACGCCCGCTCCGGCGGCGCCGGAACGGCCTGCGAGCGGTATGGACATGACCACCGAGCTGCCCCGGGTGCCGCGCACGGAGATGCCGGCCACCCCGCAGCCGGCGGCCGGCCAGCCCGCCGCCGCTCCGGCCACGAACCGGCCGTCCGAGGCCCGGCCCGCCACCCCGGCGGCTCCGTCGTCGCGACCGGCCGCGCCGCAGCAGCCGGGCAACCGCCAGCGGTACGCGGACGAGACGATGGAGCTGCCGATCTTCCGGGAGCTGGAGTCGGCATGGTTCCGCACCCGCCGGCCCGGGCCCAACGACGAGGCGGCGGCTCCGGCCGCGCCGACGAACGGTGGCGCCGCCACCCAGCAGTTCGCCAAGGTGGACACCGCCGGCCGGCCCGTGCCGCAGCCGACACCAGCAACGACAGGTAACACACCGATGGCACACACTCCGACGGCAGGCGGAGCACCGCGTGACAACGGCGCGGCGAACGGCAACCCCCGTCCCGCGTACACCGGCGGGTTGCCGACCCGGCAGCCGGCCGCGCCGCCGCAGCCCTCCTCACCCTGGCAGACCGCTGCCGACGACGGCTGGCGGGCCGCCTCCGCGGCCACCGAGGTGCCGGTGGCGGAGACCACCCGGAAGGGCCTGCCGAAGCGGAAGCCGATGGCGCAGCTCGTGCCGGGCAGCATCGACAAGCCTTCCGCGTCCGTGCAGCGGCGTACACCGGAGGGAGTCCGGGGCCTGCTCTCGGCCTACCATCGGGGCGTGCAGCGCGGACGTAACACCGACAGCAACACGACCGGCCCGGAGGGCACTCCGGGCGGGCAGCAGTCCTCGCAGTCTGACTCAGGCCCGGTGGCCGGGAGCGGGCAGAAGGAGCAACAAGGATGACTACTACGCAGGATCTCGGATGGCTGCTCGCCAACTTCGCCGACCGGGTGCCCGGTGTGGCGCACGCGGTCGCGGTCTCGGCCGACGGCCTGCTTCTCGCCTCGTCCCGTGACCTTCCGCGGGACCGCGCCGACCAGCTCGCCGCGATCGCGTCCGGTCTGGTCAGCCTCACCCAGGGCGCGGCCCGCTGCTTCGAGGGCGGGGCGGTGTTGCAGACAGTGGTCGAGATGGACAACGGTTTCCTGTTCCTGATGTCCATCTCCGACGGCTCGTCGTTCGCGGTGCTGGCGGCGCGGAGCTGCGACGTGGGTCAGGTCGGGTACGAGATGGCCCTGCTCGTGGACCGGGTGGGCGACGCCCTGACGCCGCAGCCGCGCACGGCTGTGGGGATGATGGGCTGAATGACGCGCTGGCCGGTGGGTCAGGTGCGGGAACAGCAACGACAGCGACGGATGTCACCGGGGCGAGCCGGTGCCGGGTACGAGGGAGGTGAGCGGCGAAATGGTGGATCGTGACGAGCCGACCGGAGCGTTGGTCCGGCCGTACGCCGTCACCCGCGGTCGTACCCGTCCCCGGCTCGACATCGCCCTGGAGGCACTCGTCGAGACGACGGTGCGCGGCCGAGCGGTTGCCACTGGCAATGGTGGCCACGGTCGTGAACACCAGTACATCGCCGCGTTGTGTGACGGACGTGTGCAGTCGCTCGCTGAGATCGCGGCGCGGATGCAGCTTCCGCTCGGCGTGGCCCGGGTGCTCATCGCCGACATGGCGACGGACGGCCTGGTCGCGGTCCACGAGCCGACCATTTTGGACGACTCGGATGACGCGGTGGGCACTGAACTGCTGGAGAGGGTGCTGAGTGGACTTCGCAGGCTCTGACATGTCGCACCGGCCGCCGGTCCCGAGCGGGCGCGTGACGTCGGCGAAGATCGTTATCGCCGGTGGGTTCGGCGTCGGCAAGACGACGCTGGTCGGCTCGGTCTCGGAGATCACGCCGCTGACCACCGAGGCGATCATGACCTCCGCCGGCGTGGGCGTCGACGACACCCGGCAGGTGCCGGGCAAGACGACGACCACGGTGGCCATGGACTTCGGTCGTATCTCGATCGACCGGGATCTGATCCTGTACCTGTTCGGTACGCCGGGTCAGACGCGGTTCTGGTTCATGTGGGACGAGTTGGTCCGGGGTGCGATCGGCGCGGTGGTGCTCGTCGACACCCGGCGGCTCGCCGACTGCTTCGCCGCCATCGACTTCTTCGAGCACCGGCGGCTGCCGTACCTGGTGGCCATCAACTGCTTCGACGGCATGCAGTACCACGATCCGCAGGACGTCCGGGACGCGCTGGCGATCTCCCGCGACGTGCCGGTGGTGCCGTGCGACGCCCGGAACCGGGAGTCCACGAAGCACGTGCTGATCTCGCTGGTCGAGTACGTGCTCACCATGCGGCGCTCGCGGGCCGTCGCGCCCGCCTGACCGACGCGCGGAAGCGCCCGGCGGCCTCAGGGCCACCGGGCGCTTCCTGCCGTCCGGGGGTGGACACGTTGAGCGATCACCCGGTGACCGGCCACGCGGGACGGTCACCGGGGTGACGGTCGAGGTCAGGCGAACCGGGTCCAGGCGCCCCGGAACACCTGGTACACGGCGAGCGAGTCGGGCTCCATGCCGCCGTGCCGGTCGGCGCGGAACGCGTACCCGCCGGCGATGCCCTCGACCGTCTGCGCCTGCAGGAGGGCCCGCAGCCGGCCCCGGTCGAGGCTCGTCGCCATCCGCGCCGACGTGGCGAGGAGCTGGAGCGCGTCCGAGGCGTACGGGGCGAAGTCCGGGCTGACGCCGTGCCGCTGCGTGTAGCGGTTGACGAAGTCCCTGCGGGCCAGCTGCGCCGTCGTGGTGGCGGTCGCGGTGGAAACGTCCAGGCAGGCCGGGTGCACCGCGTACGCGCCCTCCACGGCGGTGGCGTTCGCTCCCTGCACCGTGTCGTCGGCGACCGCGCCGGCATCGAAGAAGATCGGGCCGCGGTGACCGGCGGCGCGCAGTTCCCGTGCCGCGACACCGGAGTCGGGCGCGGTACCCCAGACCACCACG
This sequence comes from Micromonospora sp. CNB394, assembly GCF_000374985.1. Taxonomy (NCBI): domain Bacteria; kingdom Bacillati; phylum Actinomycetota; class Actinomycetes; order Micromonosporales; family Micromonosporaceae; genus Micromonospora; species Micromonospora sp. CNB394. Next base: position 56,864 of record NZ_KB895832.1, read on the forward strand.
CCGTCCCGCTGGCTGCCGGCGACGCGCTCGGCGGCGGCACGGAAGCGGCGGCCGGTGGCCGGCAGGCGTACCGTGCGGGCCAGGTCGGTGCTGCTGTCGGCGAGCGCCTCCCGCATCGCCCGCACACCCGAGTCGCCGTGCAGGCCGTCGGCGGCGAGCACTGACACCCGCCGGATCTTCTGGGAATCGAACAGCTCCACCAGGCGACGCGCCATGTCGACGGCGTCCGGGGTGAGCTTGTAGGTGAACGTGCGTTCCTCCAGCGGCAGCACGATGCGGTCACCGTAGCCGAGGGACAGGAACGGCGTCTTGACCCGCTGGGCGGCCGCCGCGAGGGCCGTCGAGGTCTCGCCGAGCACGCCGCCGATGAGGGCCTGGGCGCCGGCCCGGGTGAGGTCGGCGGCATGGCGGGCGGCGACCTCGGGGTTGCTGCCGTTGTCCAGGATCTGGAGCCGGACCGACCGGACCAGGTTTCCCACTGGTACGCCGGTCCGGTTGAGCGAGTCGGCGGTGAGCTGAAGAGCCTGCCGCTGGGCGACGCCGAGCAGCGCCCCGGCGCCGGTCAGCTCGAGGCTCGCGCCGACGATCAGATCCTGGTCGGTCGGCGCGCTGCTGGACGGGCCGTCGTCCGGCCGCTGGCCCTGCGGGGCGCAACCGGCGAGCAGCAGGCTGCCGGCAGCGGCGGCGAGGACGCCCCGCCGGGTGAGCACAGTGGAGTCGAACGCCGGTGTCGCCAATGGAATCGCCTTCCCACCCCGGCGAACAGGCGCCGCCGCTGGTCCGCCGGGTATGTTCCCGGCCGGTCCAGCCCAGCGTCAAATCGTCCCGGTGTGGGATGGAGCACCCCGGCGGGCCCGGTCAGGAGCGGTAGCCCGCCGAGCGGTACTCGTACTCCCGGTCGTCGTCGCGGTCACCGGTGTCGCGGGTGAAGTCCCAGCCGCCGGCCGCCTCACGGCCCGGACGGCCGCCCACGGCGAAGCCGCCGATCTCCTGGCCGCGCCGCCAGCCCCGGAAGTATCCGGTGGTGTTCTCGGCGAGGCTCGCCGCGTTCCGGACGATCCGCAGAGGACGCTCCTCGCGCAGCGGGGAGCCCGGCACCAGGTTGGCCTGCGGTACGCGCTTCGGCAGCCCAGCCGTGGTCTCCGCGCCGACGGACGGGCGGGCCGCCTGCTCGGCCGCCTGCCAGCCGGTGTCGGCGGTGGTGGACCAGTCCAGGTCGGCCTCGTCGCCGTGGCCGACGAACCAGGCGGACTTCGCCTGCGCGAAGATCAGCAGGTCGCCGTCACCCTCGTCGGAGACCGGCGGCGGCCGGTGCTCCTTCGGGGCGGGGCGCCGCTCGGGCACGGCGGGAAGCGGGACGCGACCCGGGCCGCCCTGGTCGACCAGACGCAGCGGGGGCGCCTCCAGACCGGGGTCGACCGGCCGGCCCATCTCGTCGCGCAGCGCGCGGTCGGCGAGCGGCGGCGGCTCCACCAGCCGCAGCATCGGCGGCTCCTGCGGCAGGTCGTCGGCGAGCCACGGTGGCGTGACCCGGCCGGGGTCGCTCGGCGCGTCCACGCCCCGTCCGTACGAGTAGGTGGTGCTCTCCCGCTCCCGGGCGGTGTCGTCCTCGTTGTTCACCAGCGGCCAGTTGGCCCGCGAGCCGGGCGGCGCCTCCGGCGCGGGCGGACGCGGGGCCGGCACCGGGATGCTCAGGTCGGTGGCGCTGAACCCACCGGTCGGCGGTTCCGGATTCTGGCTCGTCTTGGGCCGGGGCGGGATGACGGTGCGCTGCCGCTCGGCCCGCGCCTTGTTGATCGCCGCGGTGGTGAGCGTCGGGCGGAACGGCTCGCCTGCCTCGGCGGGCGGGACCGCGCCGCGCGGGGACGGGGCGATCGGTGTGATCCCGGGGGGCGGCGGAGGCGGCGCGGAAATCGGCCGGTTGGTCGGGCCGTCCACCCGCGACGGCAGCGGCGCGCCGGTCGGCTCGGGTCGCGCCGGCGGAGCCGAGGACGGCCGGCCCAGTGCTGCCGCCGGGGCGACGGGCGTGACCGGGGCCGGGGCGACCGGCGGCGGCGTGACGGGCGCGGGCGCGACCGGTGGCGGGCCCAGCGGCCGGGGCGTCGTCGTGGCGGCCGGACCGGACACCGGCTCCGGACGGCTGCGCCGCCCACCGGGGAGCGGCTCGGGACGACTGCGACGGCCGGCCGGCTCGGGTGCCCCGGCCGGATCGGGACGGTCGCGGTGCGACTCGGCGATCGGGTCCGGCTGGATGGAGCGCACCGGACGGAGGTCGGCCGCCGAGTTCGAGGTCAGCTCGTCGACCTGCTCGCCCCGGCGGGCGGCGGCCCGGCGGCCGGTCGCGGGAGTGGGAGCGGTGCGTTCGGCGAGCGCGCCGACGAGCGCGTCGCAGCCGGCGTCGCAGGTCCGGACGGAGGCGACGGCCTGGCGTACGGTCTCGGCGACGGCCGCGGTGAGTGTGCGGTTGACGGTGGCCCGCCGGGGCGTCTCGGAGATGGCCACACGCAGCGCGGTCACCGCGTCGGAGACGGCCTCGGCGTCGGCCACTCCTTCGCCGGCCAGCTGCGCGACGACCGCGTCGGCGGCCAGCGCGCCGTCCCGGCCAGCACGGGTCGCGGGACCGGTGAGCATCCCCGGCTCGGGCAGCGCGTCGAGCACCGCCAGGGCGACCCGGTCGGCCGGATCCGGGTAGGCCCGCAGCGCGGCCGGGTAGAGCTCGCGGAGCACCTCGCGCAACGTCACCGCGGCGGAGTGCCGGCCGCTCGCCAGCGCCGCGTGCGCGGCCAGGACCTGCGTGTATCCGGCGAGTTCGCGCGGTGCCGGGAGGGTCACCGCGGAGAGCGCGCCGGCCTGGAGCGCACGGGCCAGTCCGACCGCCCGGCGCTCGGCGGGCGGGGACTGCATCTCCTCCAGGGAGTCGTCGTCGGCGAAGCGCTCGGCGAAGTCGTCCACCGAGTCGTCGTCCGCGATCGCCAGCGGCCGGCCGGCGGCGCTGAGCAGCGAGGTGACGATGTGGTCGTCGCTGTCCGCGGCGATGGCCGCGCCGCTGGGACCGCCGGACCGTTCCACCAGCAGCGCGACCAGCCGGGCGTAACCGGCGGGATCGTCACCGATCTCGCAGACGTGCAGCAGACGGCCTGCGTCATCGACCACAGCGGACGTCAGCGTCGTTCCGGCCGAAGCCGTTCGGTCGGCCGGATCTGCCGAGGCCAGACCGCAGTACACGCGCACGAGCGCCACGGCGTCGTCCTCCTCCCGGGACACAGGTCTTGCTCTGCCAGAGACTGATGCTCCCCGCTTGGGGTCAGTCGCGCCAGTCCACAACCGCAGAGATCTTGCCGACAATGGTGCGCCAACCCAAACTTGCGGTTTGTGCCCCGATTTTCTTCAGCCGGCGACGACCCAGGAAACCACCGACGCCGCCGTTTACGGAAGCGCGCAGCGCCTCGTCCAGGTCGTCCAGGCTGGAGCCCGCCGAGAGCATATCCAGCACGGCGGGTAGCCGTAGGGCGTACGCCAGGTCACGGGCGACCTCGCCGGCTTCGATGAGCAGCTCGTGGTCCCACGCGTCGTGGCCGCCGCGCAGGTTCTCCACGACCAGGTCGAGCTCGTACGTGTCCTCGTCCAGCGGGGCGATGTCGGCCGGCTCGAGCCGTTCGGACAGTTCATTCCAGCTGTCCAGCTGAGACAGATCGTTTGGCGCACCGGAACGGATGAAAGTGACCAATGACTCCGGGGTCTTGAACAGCAGGAGCCGGCCCTTGTGGGTGAGGAAGACCGGCACCTCCTCGTCGCCCGACTCGTCCTCGTCCTCGTCGTCCTCGTCGTCCTCGGCGTCGTCGTCGGCCTCGGCCTTGTCGTCGTCCGAGGCGTCGGCCTTGCCCTTGCGGCGGGCCTTGGCGTCCTTCTCCCCGTCCTCGTCGTCGTCCTCGGCGGAGAGGGCGGCGAACTCCTCGTCGAGGATCACCACCTCCTCGTCCTCCTCGGTCTCGACGACCTGGCGGCGGGCCAGGAACGGGTCGTCCTGGTCGCGCTCGGTGACGTCGGTCGGGGTCAGCTCGCGCGCCTGCCGGTAGGCCCGCAGCGTGAAGCCGGTGCCGGCGGGCAGGGCGATCTCCACCGGGTCGATCCGCACCTCGTCCCAGAGCGCGCGGTCGGCCGGCGGGCGGTCCTCCTCGACCTCGTCGGCCGCGGCGGCGGCGTCGGTGTCGTCGAGCTCGGGCTCGTCGGCGTCGGGCCGTTGGGGCGACTGGCGGGCCACGCTGACCTCCGTGTGCGTTCGGGTTGCCCACCCGACGGCGTCGGCCGCCGAGTGACTCTGCGCACATACCCTAGTGGGCGACGGTTCCGACCGGGAGTCGCACCCCTTGGCGTCGCGGCGGCGCGACAAGTAGCGTTGCTACGCATGAAGGCGCAGACGCTGCACGGACACCTGGACGCGCTGCTGCTCGCCGTGCTGGAACGGGGCGCACTGCACGGCTACGCGATCATCGAGGCGTTGCGGGCCCGCAGCGGCGGTGCGCTGGATCTGCCCACCGGCACCATCTATCCGGCGCTGCGCCGGCTGGAACGGGCCGGGCTGGTGGCGAGCACCTGGAGCACTGTGAACGGCCGGGAACGCCGCACCTACGAGTTGACCGACGCCGGTGGCCGGGCGCTGGCGGGGGAACGGGCCGGCTGGCGCGAGTTCAGCGCCACGGTCGGACGGTTCCTCGGCGCGGACGAGCCGCCCACCGCACCGGCCTGACCACCGCGCCCGGCCGCCTCGGGCCCCCGCCGACGGGCAGCCCGGGGTGCCCGGGCGGCAAGCCCGACGGCCGTCCGGTTCAGCCGGCCAGCCGGCGGTCGGCGAGCATCCAGCAGCAGGCCGCGCGGGCGAGGGCGAACCAGGCCGCCGAGACCACCACCATCCCGACGATCAGGGGCGGCCAGGTGAGCGCCGCGTCCCACAGCCCGACCGACCAGCCGAACAGCGCGCCCCCGGCGACCGCACCGACCAGCAGGCTGCCGGTCAGACCGACACCGATCACCCGGGCCGGGCGGACGAGCCGCGGTGATCCCCACCGGGCGACCAGCAGCGCGGCCAGCGCCAGCGCGGCGACCACCCCCCAGATGCCGTTCAGCGCGGCGGAGAGCAGCAGGTAGCTCTGCGGCGGTGGCGGACCACTGCTCCAGCTCGACCCCTGCCAGGTCAGATCACCGGCGGCGATGAGCACCACCGCCACCACGAGCGTGCGCAGCGCCAGCCGGTGCAGCGCGCCGACGGCAAGCTCGGCCTGGAAACCCGGCACGAGCTGGGCGTCGCTGCCGAACTCGGCGACCGCCCGCCGCTGCGCCTCCGCCCGCGGCAGGCCCCCGTCCCGGTACGCCTCGACGGCGTCCTCCAGCGCGTGCCTTGCCTCGGTCAGCAGGTCGGCCTTGAGCCGGTCCGGCCCGTGCAGCCGCGTGGACAACTCGTGCAGCCGGCGGTCGACCACTGCCTCCTCATGCACCCGCATGCGGTAAGCCTGCCACCGGCGGGCGGCACCCGCGTCAGGGAAAACCCCGATCGGCCGGGTGTCAGGGTGTGATCGCCAGGTAGCCGCGCTCCGCCGCCTCCTGGCGCAGCCACTGCTCCCGGTACCAGCCGGGACGTGCCACCAGCTCGTCGTGCCGGCCGCGCTGCACGATCCGGCCGCCTTCGAGCACCACGATCTCGTCCAGCCCGGCCAGACCGCTGAGCCGGTGGCTGATCAGCAGCACCGAGTGCCCGGCCGGGGTGGCGGCGAGCGCGGAGTCCAGCACCGCGTCGGCAGCCGCCGGATCGAGCCCCTCGGTCGGCTCGTCGAGCACCAGCACCGGCGGTGCGGCCAGCAGCGCCCGGGCCAGCGCGAGCCGCTGCCGTTGCCCGCCGGAGAGCTGCCCGCCCTGCTCGCCGACCACCGTGTCCCAGCCGTCGGGCTGCTCGTGTACCCAGTCGAGCAGGCCGGCCGCCCGGGTCGCGGCGACCAGGTCCGCCTCGGTGGCGTCCGGACGGCCGAGGAGCAGGTTCTCCTTGACCGTGGCGTGGAAGACGTACGCCTCAGCGAGCAGGCCGCCGACCACCCGGGGCAGGTGCTCGGCCGGTATCTCGGACACCGGCACGCCACCTGCGGTGACCTCGCCGGTGCCGGGGCGTACCGCGCCGGTGAGCACCGCGGCGAGCGTGCTCTTGCCGGCGCCGCTCGGCCCGACCACCGCCACCCGGCGGCCGGCCGGCAGGTCGAGGTCGAACCCGGCCAGCGCGGGGGCGGCGCCCGCCCGGTAGCGGACCGTCACACCGGAGAACCGCACGTCGTGGCCGTCGGTCCCGGGCACCGGCGCGTTCGTCGGCGTCGCCGGGGCGGGTGCGGTGAGCAGGTCGGCGACGCGAGCCAGTCCGGCCCGCAACTGGGTCCGCTGGCGTGCCGCCGCGACGAGCGCGAGCGCCACCTCCACGGCGGCGAGCGAGCCGACCGCGAGGACGCCGACCAGCACGCCGCCGACCTCGGCGCGCAGCGCCACGACCACCACGGCGGCGGCGGTGAGACCGGCCACGAGGACGCCGAGCGCGTCCACCGCGAAGCCGGTGGCGGCGAGCCGGCGTTCCAGCCGGGCCAGCCGTCCGGCCCGCTCGTCGGCGGCGGCGAGCGCCGCGCCGGTCGCCCCGAACGCGGCCAGGTCGGCGGCACCGTGGGTGAGGTCGACCGCGTCCACGGCGAGCGCGCCCCGCAGCGGGGCCACCTCGTCGGCGGCGCGGCGGGTGATCCGGGAGGCGAGCGCGGGGAGCGCCACGCCCGCCACGAGCAGGCCGATCGCGAGCACGCCGGCGGCCGGCGGTGAGATCAGCGCGGCGACGCCGACGGCGAGCACGCTGACCAGGGCCGCTGCCGCTCCCGGTACGAGGACGCGCAGGAGCAGGTCCTGGGCCGCCTCCACGTCGGAGACCAGCCGGCTCAGCGCGTCCCCGGTACGGCGGCCGGTGTCGCGCCGGGCGGCGAGCGTGGCGAAGACGCGGGCCCGTACGTCGGTGATCATGCGGAGGACGGCGTCGTGCCCGGCGAGCCGTTCGGTGTACCGGAACACGCCCCGGCTGACCGCCAGCGCCCGGACCGCGACGATGGCCACCGTCAGCCGGTCCAGCGGCGGCCGGCCGGCGGCGCTCATCAGCAGCCAGGTGGCGGTGGCCATCAGCGCCAGGCCGGCGAACTCGGTCGCGGCGGCGAGCAGCCCCGCGCCGAGCAGCCGGCTCAGGTACGGCCGGGCCAGACGCAGCACCGCCCGCTCGGCGCCGGGTAGGGCGGTCGTGGGCGGCTCCGGCGTGCCGGAGGGGGCCATGGGCACTCCGGTCGGCCCGGCCGGCTCGCGGCCCACCGGCGTGACGCCGTCGCCGGCGGTCACCGGGTCACCGCCGGGCGGGCGGGGGAGACGGGGATCATCGGGGCGCCACCGCTCCGGTGGCGGCCGTGTGCAGCTCGGTGACCCGGCCGTCCTCGACGCGCAGGATCCGGTCGGCGTCGGCGAGCAGCGCGGGCCGGTGCGCGACGAGCAGCGCGGTACGGCCGGCGACCAGCCGCCGGGTCGCGTCCAGCACCACAGCCTCGCTGGCGCTGTCCAGCCGCGCGGTCGGCTCGTCGAGGAGCACGATCGGTGCGTCCCGCAGGAACGCGCGAGCCAGGGCGACCCGCTGCCGCTGCCCGCTGGACAGGCCGTGGCCGCGCTCGCCGAGGCAGGTCTCCAGCCCGTCGGGCAGCGCGTCGACCACCTCGTCCAGCGCGGCACCGGTGACCGCCGCGGCGAGCACGTCGTCCGGGGTGTCCGGTGCGCCGAGACGGATGTTGTCGGCGAGCGACCCGGCGAACAGGTGCGCGCGCTGCGGCACCCAGGCCAGCTCGCGCCGCCAGGCGTCGAGGTCGGCCCCGGCCAGGTCCACCCCGTCGACTGTGACCCGGCCCGTGGTGGGTGCGACGAAGCCGAGCAGCAGGTTGAGCAGGGTGCTCTTGCCCGCACCGCTGGGCCCGATGATCGCCACCCGGTCGCCCGGCCGGACGGCCAGCGTGACGTCGCGCAGCGCGGTGGTGCGGTCGTACGCGACTGTCACGCCCTCGAAGCGGATCTCGCCCCGGCCGTCCGGCGCCGGACGCCGGGGCTCGGCGGTGGCGGCGGGTGCGTCGGCGGCGGAGAGCGTGAGCGCCTCGTCCAGCGCGGTGAGCCCTTCCATGCTGGCGTGGAACCGGCTGCCCGCGGCGCGCAGCGGCAGGTACGCCTCCGGGGTGAGCAGCAGCACCAGCAGCGCGGTGGAGAGCGTGAGGCCGCCGCCGAGCAGCCGGATGCCGACCGGCACCGCGACCAGCGCGACGGAGAGCGTGGCGACCAGTTCCAGCACCAGCGCGGACAGGAACGCGATCCGCAGCGTCTTCATGGTGGCCTGGCGGTGGCCGTCGGCCATTCGGCGTACCACGTCGACCTGCCCCCGGGACCGGCCGAACGCGCGCAGCGTGGGCAGCCCGGCCACCATGTCGAGGAAGTGCCCGCCGAGCAGCGACAGCCGCCGCCACTGCCGTTCGGTGGCGGCCTGCGCCTGCCAGCCGAGCAGCGCGCCGAAGATCGGGATGAGCGGGATGGTGAGCGCGATGATCAGCGCCGAGCTCCAGTCGGCGAACACGATCCGGGCCAGCACCGCCACCGGCACCGTCACGCTCAGCACGAGCTGCGGCAGGTAGCCGGTGAAGTACGGGTCGAGCGCGTCCAGACCGCGCCCGGCCAGCGTGGCGAGCTGCCCCGCGCGCTGCCCGGCGACCCAGGTGGGTCCGTGCCGACCGACCGCGCCGAGCAGGTCGGCGCGCAGCGCCGCCTTGACCGTGGCGGCGGCCCGCGCCGCCACCGTGCCCTGGGCCCAGCTCACAAGTGCCCGCCCGGCGACCGCGGCCACGAACCCGGCCAGCGCCTGCTGGTGCAGCCGCCCGTCGAACGCCGTCGCCAGCAGCGTCGCCAGCGCGGTGGCCTGCGCGACGACCAGTAGCGCGGTGAGCCCGCCCAGCACCGCGAGCACGGCGAGGTCGCGCCGGGCCGCGGGGACCCGGCGCAGCAGACGCGGGTCGAACGGGCGGCGGTTCACCAGTACACCGGTGCCCTGCCGTCGATCCGTCCCCGGAACACCCACCAGCACATCGCCTGAAAGCCTAGTAGGGCCGGCACGAGCGGTAGCGCGAGCCATCCCAACAGCGCCAGCGTCGGCCGGCTGGCGGCCGCTTCGGCCACCGTCAGCGACGCCGCCGGGTCGGTCGTGGAGACCAGGATCCGGGGCCAGAGCGCGGCCCCGATCAGCGGCGCGGGCAGCGCCAGCGCCGTCGCGGTCGCCGCGAAGGCCGTCCCGGCCCGGCCCCGGCGTAGCGCCGCGCGGGCCGTCAGCAGCGCCGCCACGAGCGCCAACGGCAGGAGTACGGCCACCGCCGGGCGCGCCACCGCGGCGCGTACCCGATCGGAGAGCAGGCCCAGGACGGTGGCCGAGGCGACGGCGACGAGCGCGGCGGGCACCAGGCCGGTCGCCAGCCGGGCGAGCGCCGGGGCCTCGGCGGCGGGCAGCCGGAGCGTGAGGAACGTCGCACCGTGCACCGCCACCAGCGCGAGCAGCGCCAGCCCGGCGGCGGCGACGAACGGGGTGGCGAGATGACCGGCGTCGACCACATGGCCGTCCGCGCCGAGCGGCACGCCCTGAAGCAGCCCGGCGAGCACCGCGCCCCAGCCCAGCGCGGCGAGCACGCAGCCGACCACCACCAGGCGGTCCCAGCGGGCGCGGGCGGTGGCGGCGGCCGGGCGGCTGCGCAGCTGCACCCCGGCGGTCACCAGCACCACCCCGGTCAGCGCGGCGAGCACGGCCGGGTAGAGGCCGGCGAGCAGCTCACCCTCCAGCCGGGGGAACGCGCCGAACAGGATGCCCACGGCCGCCACCAGCCAGACCTCGTTGCCGAGGAAGAACGGTCCGAGCGCGGTGAGGGTGGTCCGGCTGCCCGGTGCCGGGCCGCGTCGGGCCAGCAGCAGGCCGACGCCGTAGTCGTAGCCGCCGAGCACGAGGTAGGTGGCGAAGAAGAGGCCGAGCAGGGCGTACCAGGCGAGTTCCACGGCGGGCTCCCTCAGACGAACACGGGCTGGTGGTGGGCGTCGGTGTCGGGCGCGGGCGGCCGGCCGAGCGCGGGGTCGTGCGCGCCGCGGGCGGCGTGCCGGGCCAGCAGCATCCAGTTGGTCACCGCGAGCGCGCCGAGCAGCAGGCTGAACCCGATCAGCGAGGTGAGCATCAGCCCGGGTGAGACCGGCGAGACGGCCTGCGCGGTGGGCAGCAGCCCGTACGCGGCCCAGGGCTGGCGGCCGACCTCGCGGGCGATCCAGCCGAGCAGCATCGCCACGAACGGCAGCGGCAGGCCGAGCAGGATCAGCCAGAGCGGCGCCTTCAGCCGGATGATCCAGTCGCGCCAGAGCAGCGGCAGCAGGAGCCAGACGGTGCCGAGCGTGAAGCCGATCAGGATCATGAAGCCGAGGCCGACGTCGGAGAGCACCGGCGGTTCCCAGTCGCCGGGGCCGAACCGCGCGGTCCAGTCGGCGACGAGCGCGTCCCGGTCCGGCCCGCCGCCGAACTTGGTCGGCTGGAGCTGCCCGACCGGGCCGAACTGGGCGAAGCCGAAGCCCTGGAGCGTGGTGACCGCCAGGGCCGCGGTGACCAGGCCGAGCCGCAGCGAGGTGCGGAAGAGCGCGTAGTCGGTGGTACGCCGCAGCAGGTGCCAGGCGCTCACCGCCGCCATCAACAGGCCGCCGGTGACCAGGCTCGCCGAGATGACGTGGCCGAACGCCATGCCGAACGTGGGGTTGGTGAGCAGCGCGCCGAAGTCGGTGAGGTGGGCGACGCCGTCGCGGACCTCGTATCCGACCGGGTTCTGGAGCCAGGCGTTCGCCACCATGATCCAGAAGGCCGAGGCGTACGCGGTGACCGCCACACCCCAGAGCAGTGCCAGGTGCACGCCGCGCCGCAGCCGGTGCCACCCGAAGATCCACATGCCGAGGAACGTGGACTCCAGGAAGAACGCGACGAGCGTCTCGATGGCGAGCGGCGCGCCGAACACGTTCCCGACGTAGCGCGACAGCCCGCTCCAGTTCAGGCCGAACTGGAACTCCATGACGATGCCGGTGGCGATGCCGAGCACATAGTTGATCACGTAGAGCTGGCCCCAGAACCGGGTCAGTCGCTCGTACACCGGCTTGCCGGTGAGGAAGCCGGCCGTCTGCAACCCGACCAGGAGCGTGACCAGGCCGAGCGTGACCGCCACGAACAGGAAGTGGATCGAGGTGGTGGTGGCGAACTGGAGGCGGGCGAGGAGCAGCGGGTCCACTGTCGTCCTCCCATGGGTTGTCTCACTTGTCGTAGTCAACCTACACATAGGCTGCCTACCTATGAAGGTGCGCGAACCCGGAGAAGTCCCGTAGGGGCGAGGCCCGGATCAGCTCAGGAACAGGGCGACCGGAAGGGAGACGAGCGTGCCGGCGACCGCCAGCGCCATCGCGCCGAGCACCCGCGGCGGCCGGTCCGCGACGAGCAGCCGCTGCACGCGTACGTCGAGGTCGCGATCGCCGAGTCCGAGCGTGCCGGCCGGCTGGACCCGGTGCTCGGCGGCGGCGAACCGGCGCAGCGCACCGGCCAGCGGAGCCTCCGCGTGCAGCTCCCGGGCCTTGTCGTCGGCGCGCATCTCGACCAGCAGCGCCACCCGCGCGTGCGCGTCCCGCACCCACCGGAACCAGGGCAGCGCCCGGCACAGCGCGGTGAACGGCAACAGCACCAGGTCGTGCCGCTCCTGGGCGTGCGCCCGCTCGTGGGTGAGCACCGCCGCCAGTTCGGCCGGGTCGAGCAGGTCGAGCGTGCCCGCGCTCACCACCACCCGGGGACGCACCCCCGGCAGGCAGTACGCCGCCGCGCTCGGGTGGTCGAGCACCAGCGCACCGGGCACCGTGGGGTCACGCCGGGCCACCAGGTGCAACAGCTCCCGGTGCCGGCGCTGGGCGCGGACCGCCCCGTGCAGGCTGCGCACCGTCGTGGTGAGCAGCACCCCGCCGATGCCGAGACCGACGCCGACCAGGCTGAGGTGCACCGCGCCCACCCCGGCCGGCAGCGTGCCGTGGGCCAGGTCGTCGGCCAGGGCCAGCAGCGCGTACCCGGTCGCCCGGTCGTACGCGTCGAGCCCCAGCGCCATCGGCAGCCCCATGGCCGACAGGCCGAGCGCCAGCCCGACCGCCTGCCAGCAGATGATCGCCACCCGGGGTGCCCGCCAGGTCCAGCGCGCGGCGGCGAGGACCTGCGCGGTCAGCCAGCAGGCCAGGATGATCACGGCGAAGTGCAGGGCGTACGCCACGGCAGCCGCCCTACCGGTCCGTCGCCTCGTCGAGCGCTGGCCGACCGGGCCGGGGGTTCTCGACCCGGCCGGCCGGTCCGTCCTCGACCGTCGCCCCGGCCTCGGCGCCGAGCGCGGCGCGGAGCACGTCCGCCTCCGTGCCGGTCACCGAGCGGGCGAAGCGCACGAGTGCGGCGTCCCGGCTGCCGCCGAGGTCGAGGGCTTCGAGCATGAGCTGGGCGATGTGCGCCTCGCGGGTGGCGGCCGGACGGTACCGCCAGGCGCGGCCCTCCCGTTCGCGCTGCACCATGCCCTTGCCGGCGAGCCGGTCGAGCACGGTCATCACCGTGGTGTAGGCCAGTTCCCGCCCGTCCAGGGCGTCGGCGACCTCGCGCACCGTCACGCCGCCCGACGAGGCGGGCGCCGCGTCCCACAGCACGTCCATCACCGCACGCTCAAGGTCCCCCAGCCGAGTCACCCGTCAATCCTACCCCCGGTAGTAGAGCCCCTCCGCCGCCCCGGTTCCTGTTCCCGTTCCCGAAGATCAACACCAGTTCGGGGAGGTGGCGGTATCCGGGGTGACCTGATGCGGCCACTTCGCCGTGCTGGTGTTGTTCTTGGAGGTGCGGGAACGGGAAGTGGCGGCAACCCGGGTGGGAGTGCCGCCACTTCGGGCCGGACCGGACTGCGTCGAGTCAGACGCCCTTCGGATGCCAGACCGTCTTCGTCTCCAGCAGCGTGGTCAGCCGGGTGATGCCGGGGTCGGCGTACCAGTCGTGGCCGGCCGGGGCCCGCCGGAGCACCCGCTTGAGGTTCTCCGCGGCCTTGATCTCCAGGTCGGCGGCCAGCTCGGCGTCGGCGACGCCGGTCAGGTCGAGCGCGTTGACGTCCATGTGCGCGGCGAGCGCCGGCACGGTCTCGGTCAGCCGGCCGGTGAGGATGTTGACCACCCCGCCGGGCAGGTCGGAGGTGGCGAGCACCTCGGCCAGCGTCACCGCCGCCAGCGGCGCCGCCGGGGAGGCGGCCACCACCACCGTGTTGCCGGTGACGATCGCCGGGGCGACCACGCTCACCAGGCCGAGCAGCGCGGGCTCCCCGGGGGCCACCACCGCCACCACGCCGGTCGGCTCCGGCGCGGACAGGTTGAAGTACGGGCCGGCCACCGGGTTGGCGCCGCCGTACACCTGGGCGATCTTGTCGGACCAGCCCGCGTACCAGACCCAGCGGTCGATCGCCGCGTCCACCTCGTCGGCCGGGACGCCCAGGGCCACGAACTGCTCGCGCCGGCCCTCCAGCATCTCGGCGACCCGGTAGAGGATCTGACCCCTGTTGTACGCGGTCGCCCCGGCCCAGCCCTTCACCGCGGCACGGGCGGCCACGACCGCGTCCCGCGCGTCCTTCCGGGAGGCAAGAGACACGTTCGCCGACTGCACCAGATACGACCGTCCCGACTCGCTGCGCGGGAACTTCCCGCCGATGAAGAGCTTGTACGTCTTGCGTACCGCGACCCGCTCAGACATTGAGGTACCCCTCCAGCCCATGCCGGCCGCCCTCGCGACCGTAGCCCGACTCCTTGTAGCCGCCGAACGGCGACGTCGGGTCGAACTTGTTGAACGTGTTGGCCCACACCACGCCCGCGCGCAGGCGGTCGGCCAGCCACAGGATCCGGGAACCCTTGTCGGTCCAGATCCCGGCCGACAGCCCGTACGGCGTGTTGTTGGCCTTCTCGACGGCCTCCGCCGGGGTGCGGAACGTGAGCACCGACAGCACCGGGCCGAAGATCTCCTCGCGGGCGATCCGGTGCGCCTGGGTGACCCCGGTGAAGATGGTCGGCGCGAACCAGAAGCCGCGCTCGGGCAGATCGCACGGCGGCGACCAGCGCTCCGCGCCCTCGGCGGACCCGGCGTCGGACAGCTCCCGGATGCGGGCGAGCTGCGCGGCCGAGTTGATCGCGCCGACGTCGGTGTTCTTGTCCAGCGGGTCGCCGACCCGGAGCTGGGCCATCCGGCGCTTGAGCGACTCCAGCACGCGGTCGGCCACCGACTCCTGGACCAGCAGCCGGGAACCGGCGCAGCAGACGTGCCCCTGGTTGAAGAAGATGCCGTTGACGATCCCCTCGACGGCCTGGTCGATCGGGGCGTCGTCGAAGACGATGTTCGCGGCCTTGCCGCCCAGCTCCAGCGTGAGCTTCTTGCGGGAGCCGGCGACCGCGCGGGCGATGGCGCGCCCGACCTCGGTGGAGCCGGTGAACGCCACCTTGTCCACGCCCGGGTGCTCGACCAGCGCCCGGCCGGTGTCACCGGCGCCGGTGACGATGTTCACCACACCGGCCGGCAGGTCGGCCTGCTGGCAGATCTCGGCGAACAGCAGCGCGGTCAGCGGGGTCGTCTCGGCCGGCTTGAGCACCACCGTGTTGCCGGCGGCGAGCGCTGGAGCGATCTTCCACGCCAGCATGAGCAGCGGGAAGTTCCACGGGATCACCTGCGCCGCCACGCCGAGCGGCTTCGGGTCCGGGCCGAAGCCCGCGTGGGGGAGCTTGTCGGCCCAGCCCGCGTAGTAGAAGAAGTGCGCGGCGACCAGCGGCAGGTCGACGTCGCGCGACTCCCTGATCGGCTTGCCGTTGTCCAGCGACTCCAGCACGGCCAGCTCGCGCGAGCGCTCCTGGATGATCCGGGCGATCCGGAACAGGTACTTGGCCCGGTCGCGGCCCGGCATCGGACCCCAGACCTTCTCGTACGCGCTCCGCGCGGCGCGGACCGCGCGGTCCACGTCGTCGGCTCCGGCCTCGGCGATCTCGGCCAGCACCTCCTCGGAGGCCGGGTTCACCGACTTGAAGCTGCTGCCGGAGGCCGGGTCGACGAACGCGCCGTCGACGAAGAGCCCGTACGAGGGCTTGATGTCCACCACCGAGCGGGACTCGGGGGCGGGTGCGTATTCGAACATCGCGTTCAGTCCAGGGTGAAGTAGTCGGGGCCGGCGTAGACGCCGGTGGTCAGCTTGGTGCGCTGCATGAGCAGGTCGTTGAGCAGGCTTGACGCGCCGAACCGGAACCAGTCCGGGCTCAGCCAGTCCGCGCCGACTGTCTCGTTGACCATGACCAGGTACTTGATCGCGTCCTTGGTGGTCTTGATGCCACCGGCCGGCTTGACGCCGACCTGACGCCCGGTGGCGGCGCGGAAGTCGCGGACCGCCTCCAGCATCACCAGCGTCACCGGCGGCGTGGCCGCTACCGGAACCTTGCCGGTGGAGGTCTTGATGAAGTCGCCGCCCGCGAGCATGGCGAGCCAGGACGCGCGCCGCACGTTGTCGTACGTGGCCAGCTCACCGGTCTCCAGGATGACCTTGAGGTGGGCTGCCGGTCGCCCCTGGCGACCGCCGTCAGCAGAGCCGCAGGCCTCCTTGACCGCCTTGATCTCGTCGTAGACCTCGGAGTAGCGCCCGGCCAGGAACGCGCCCCGGTTGATCACCATGTCGATCTCGTCCGCGCCCGCCTCGACCGCCGCGCGCACGTCGGCGAGCTTGATCTCCAGTGGCGCCTGGCCGGACGGGAACGCGGTCGCCACGCTGGCCAGGTGCACCCCGCTGCCGCGCAACACCTCGGCCACGTGCGGGACCATCGCCGGATAGACGCAGACGGCGCCGACATGCGGGCAGCTCGGGTCGGCCGGGTCGGGGCGCAGTGCCTTGGCCGCCAGCGCCCGTACCTTGCCCGGGGTGTCCGCCCCTTCGAGGGTGGTCAGGTCGACCATCCGGATCGCCAGGTCGATCGCCTCGGCCTTCGCAGTGGTCTTGATGGAGCGGGTGCCGAGTTGCGCCGCCCGCTGCTCCGCGCCGACCTGGTCCACGCCGGGCAGCCCGTGCAGGAAGGTCCGCAGAGCGGTCTCGGATCGTCCCAGCTCGGTGAGGTCCGACCGGGCCGACGTCGTTGTCGCCGTCATGCCCCGAATAGTACGCACCCGCGAGTCGAGTGATCTTGGTCACTTGCAAGTGCCGCACGTGAGCGGGGTCGCTGGTCGGACCGCACCCGCCCTGAGCCGGGCCGGTAAACGGTAGGTTGAGCGATCGTGGACGTACACGTCATTGACCATCCGCTCGCCCAGACGCGGCTGACCGCCATGCGGGACGCCCGGACCGACTCGTCGTCGTTCCGGGCCGCGCTGCGCGAACTCACCACCATGCTGGTGTACGAGGCCGCGCGCTCCTTCCCGGTCGAGAAGTACTCGATCCAGACCCCGGTCACCGCCACCGAGGGCACCCGGCTGGCGAACCCGCCGCTGCTGGTGCCGGTGCTGCGGGCCGGTCTCGGCATGGCCGACGCCGCGCTCGGCCTGCTGCCCGAGTCGTCGATGGGCTTCGTCGGCCTGGCCCGCGACGAGGAGACGTACGAGCCCCGCGCGTACATGGAGTCGCTGCCGCGCGACCTCGCCGGCCTGCCGGTGCTGGTGCTCGACCCGATGCTCGCCACCGGCGGCTCGCTGGAGCACTGCTGTCGGCTGCTCGCCGACCGGGGCTGCACCGACATCACAGTGCTCTGCGTGCTGGCCGCGCCGGTCGGCATCGAGCGGCTGGAGCGCTCCGGGCTGCCGCTGCGCCTGGTCACCGCCTCGATCGACGAAGGACTGAACGACTCGAAGTTCATCGTCCCCGGCCTGGGTGACGCCGGTGACCGCCAGTTCGGCGGCATGCCCCGCTTCTGACCCGGCACACCGGGCGATTCGGCACACCGGGCGATTCGGCACTCCGGCGGTTCGGCGATTCGGCGTTCCGGCGATTCGGTGGAGAGGGCTCTATTCCCCCCGGGAAGGGCCCTCTCGCCGTGAATCGGGCGACCCCGGCGAGTCGATGCGCGGGGATGCGGGGAGGCGCTAGCGTTCCGGGCCATGACTGGTGTTGCGCTCGCCGAGGAGCTGCTGCTCCTCGCGTATGACGACGAAACCGGCAAGGCCACCATGCCGCGGATCAGCCTGGACCTGGGCATGGCCGCGGCGGTGCTGGTCGAGCTGGCCCTGGCCGGACGGGTCGCGTACGCGGACGGGAACCTGGCGGTGGTCGACCCGGCCCCGACCGGCGAGCCGATCGCGGACGCCGTACTCGCCAAGATGGCCGCGGACACGCCGCACAGTCCGTCGTCGTGGGTGCAGCGACTGCGGCACGGCCTGCGCGACCGGATCCTGTCCGACCTCTGCGGCCGGGGCGTGGTGCGGGACGTGGACGAGACCGAGCTGGGCTTCATCCACGTGCACCGCTACCCGGTGGCCGACGCCTCGGTCGAGGCGGACATCCGGCGGCGGCTGGCCGACGCGCTGACCAGCGGGCAGCTCCCGGACGAGCGGACCGCCGCGCTGGCCACGCTCGTTGCGGTGCTGCGGATGGAACCGGCGCTGGGGCTGACCGGCCCGGCCGCCGAGGACGCCGGCCGGCGCCTGGAGGAGATCGCCGCCGGCGCCGGGTTCTCCGGCACGGTGAGCCTGGACGACAGCGTGGTACGCCCGTCGATCAGCCTGGTCATCGCCGCGCTGGGCCAGGCCGTCGACGCCGCCCTGGGCAAGCGGTAAGGAAGGGCCCCCTTTTAACGCCTCCGGTAGAGGAAGGGCCCCTTGTTAACGCCAGGCGTTAACAAGGGGCCCTTCCTTCCATCCAGTGGTCAGAGGCCCAGGACGGCGGCGATCTCGTTGCGCAGCTCGGTGACGGCGGCCCGCGCCCGCTGCCGGGCCGCCGGCACGTCGCCGCCGCGCACCGGCTCCACCACCTCCAGGTACGCCTTCAGCTTCGGCTCGGTGCCCGACGGCCGGATCACCACCCGGGCCGCGTCGGTACGCAGGATCACCACGTCCGCGTCGGGAAGCAGGTCGGACGCCTCGGTCACCGGCTGCCCGAGCAGCGCCGCCGGAGTGGCCGCCCGGATCCGTGCCATCGCGTCCGCGATCACCCGCAGGTCCTCCACCCGGACCGAGAGCTGCTCGGTGTGGTGCACGCCGAACTCGGCGGCCAGTTCGTCGAGCCGGTCGAGGAGCGTACGGCCCTCCGCCTTGAGGCCGGCCGCCAGCTCGGCGACCGTCAGCGCGGCGGTGATGCCGTCCTTGTCGCGTACGTGAGCCGGCGCGACGCAGTAGCCGAGCGCCTCCTCGTAGCCGTACACCAACGGCTCCCGGCCCCCGCCGGCCCGGACGATCCACTTGAACCCGGTGAGCGTCTCGTCGTAGGGCAGGCCCCGGGCCGCCGTCATGGCCCGCAGCAGCGCCGACGACACGATGGTGGTCGCGTACAGGCCGGTCACGCCGCGCCGCATCAGGTGGTCGGCGAGCAGGGCGCCCACCTCGTCGCCGCGCAGCATCCGCCAGGACCCGGCGTCGCGTACCGCCACCGCGCAGCGGTCCGCGTCCGGGTCGTTGGCGACGGCCAGGTCCGCGCCGGTGCGGTCGGCGAGCGCGACCAGCAGGTCCACCGCGCCCGGCTCCTCGGGGTTGGGGAAGCTCACGGTCGGGAACGCGGGGTCCGGCTCGGCCTGCTCGGGCACCATGCCGGGCACGCCGAATCCGGCGCGCGCGAACGCGGCGGTCAGCACCGCGGCGCCCACCCCGTGCAGCGGCGTGTACGCCACCTTCAGGTCCCGCGGTCCGGCCGGGGCGACGACGGCGGCGGCCCGCTCGACGTACGCGGCCACCAGGTCGTCGCCGAGCACCTGCCCGGCCGGGCCGAGCGGCACCGCCGCGAGCGGGCCGACCGCCCGGATGGCCGCCTCGATCCCGGCGTCGGCGGGCGGCACGATCTGCGCGCCCGCGCCCAGCTCACCGCCGAGCTGCGCGCCCAGGTAGACCTTGTAGCCGTTGTCCTGCGGCGGGTTGTGGCTGGCCGTGACCATCACCCCGGCGACCGCGCCGAGCTGCCGGACCGCGAACGCCAGCACGGGCGTGGGCAGCGGCCGGGGCAGCAGCAGCGCCGGGCGGCCCGCACCGGTGGCCACCTGCGCGGTGCGCTCGGCGAACGCACGGGAGCCGCGCCGGGCGTCGTACCCGATCACCAGCGGGCCCTCGCCGCCCTGGGCGGCGAGCCAGCCGACGAGCCCGGCGGCGGCCTGGGTGACCACGGCGAAGTTCATGCCGTTGGGCCCGGCGCGCAGCGGGCCGCGCAGCCCGGCGGTGCCGAAGGTCAGCGGACCGGCGAACCGGTCGGCCAGGTCGGCCGCCGTCCCGGGCAGCCCGTCGAGGACCGCCCGCAGCTCGGCGCGGTCGGCCGGGTCCGGGTCGTCGGCGAGCCAGCGCTCGGCGCGTCCGCGAAGGTCGTCAAGGTCAGTGGTATCCGCCGCCATTGCCTCATGAAAGCACGGCGGCGGATCACCGCTGGCCGTCGGCCTCGACTCAGTTGGCCGCCGTGAGCTGGAACGAGCCGACCATCGCGTCGAAGATCGGCTTGCTCTCGGCGAACCGGGCGTCGGTCGAGGAGAGGTAGAACGAGTAGACCTTGCCGTCCTTGACCACGCCCCGCCAGATGCCGTGGCGCATGGACTCACCCTCGCCGCAGGTGTATTCGAGCTGGCCTGCGGTCTGGCCGGCGAGCGGCTGCTCGGAGACCGACACCTCGGTGTAGGGGGCCGGGCAGGTCTTGCTCTTGGTGCTGTTCTTGTTCAGGTTCCGCGAGGCGAACTCGGCCCAGCTGATCGAGGTGCCGCCCCACGGCTCGGCGATGACCCGCACCTTGCGGCCCTCGTCCTCCGGGTCGACGTAGTCGACGTAGAGGCCGCCGGTCTGCCGCTGCCAGCCCTTCGGCACCTGGATGGTCACGCCCTTGACGGTCTGCTCCTGCATCTCGGGCGCGGCCGCCGCCGAGGTCGAGGGCAGCGCGCCCACGATCGGCGGGGGAGCGTCGTCACCACCGCTGGTCAGCGCGATCACGCTCACCAGCAGCACCACGGCCAGGCCGCCGGCGGCGGCGAGCTGGACCTTGCGCGGCCACGCCTTCACCCGGCCGAGCAGGCCCTTGGCACCGCCGGCCGGGCCGCCACCACCGGTCGCGGGCGCGGTGGCCGGGGTGGTCCACGGCTGGCCGGTGCCGGGCACCGACCACTGGTTGCCGCCGCCGTACACCGGCTGGGTGGCGTCGACGGTGCGGCCGTAGGCGGTCGGCACCGCCTGGGTCGCGTCCGCTGCGGCACCCTGGCCGAGCCGGACCGTGGCGTCCGGCGAGATGCGCCGGGTGGCGTCCGGCGTGCCCGGCCCGGACATCGCACCGGTCGGCGTGTGCAGCGGGCCGGCCAGCGCGTCGGCGCTGGTCTCGTCGAGGGCGGCGGCACCCGCCGCGCCCTTCTCGGCCGTGGGCCGTTCACCGCGGCGCAGCGCGGCGAGCCGGTCGGTGAGCGACTCGTCCGGGCCGATCATCGCCCGGCCGCCGATCTGCCCGCTCGGGTTCGGCTTCGCGGCGATCGCCGGCGGCGTGGTCGGGCGCGGCACCGGCACCACCGCGTACGGGTCGGTGACCGAGTTGACGGCGGTGGCGGTGCTGGTCAGCGGGCCGGCGAGCAGCTCGCGCAGGTTGGCCCGGGCCCGGTGCACGTCCATCCGGCGGGCCGGGTCCTTCTCCAGCAGCCCCATCAGCACACCGGTGAGCGGGCCGCTGCGTTGCGGCGTGGCGGGCGGGTCCTCGACCACGGCGTGCATGGTCTCGATCGGGTCGCCCTTGTCGAACGGGGGCCGGCCCTCGACCGCGGTGTAGAGCGTCACGCCGAGCGAGAACAGGTCGCTCGGCGGCCCGAACTCCTGGCCCATGGCCCGCTCGGGCGAGATGAAGTGCGGCGAGCCGAGCACCATGCCGGGCGTGGTGAGCTGCACGTCGGTGGGCATCCGGGCCACGCCGAAGTCGGTGAGCACGCAGCGGCCGTCGGTGCAGATCAGCACGTTCGCCGGCTTGACGTCGCGGTGCAGCACGCCGATCGCGTGCGCCACCTCCAGCGCGCCGAGCAGCGCGATCCCGATCTTGGCGACGGCGCGCGGCGCGACCGGCCCGTCCTCGATCACCATGTCGGCCAGGCTGCGGGCGTCCAGCAGTTCCATCACGATCCACGGACGGCCACCCTCGGTGACCACGTCGTAGACCTGCACCACGGCCGGGTGCTGGATCGCGGCGGCGGCGCGGGCCTCCCGCAGCGTCCGTTCGTAGAGCGCGTCGCGGTCGCTCGGGGCGAGACCCGGCGGGAGGACGACCTCCTTGACCGCCACATCACGGCGCAGCAACGTGTCTGTGGCCCGCCAGACCGTGCCCATGCCTCCGTTGCCCACCGGGGAGCGCAGCGAGTAGCGACCACCGATGGTGGTGCCGGGCGCTGCGCGTCCAGTGGGAGGACTGGCCGGTCCGCCGCTCCACGTCGGAATCTGAGTCACAGAAAAGCCACCGGGGGATATCGAGGGGGCTGGGACACAACCCCACTATCTTGCTGGTTCCGACGCCCGATGCGAAACCCGACGCGGCGGGCGTTTGCCTACTCGACGGTATGTGGTCGCCCGTTCACCTCCGGTGGGTCGCCGCCGTGAGGTGTGCGGTATCCCTCACCCACCTGGCGGTCCGCGCGTCCTACCATCCGGTAATGAGCGATGCGCGGTCAAGCGAGTCGGGCTTCCCGATCCAGAGCGTCTACACGGCGGCAGACCTTCCGGCGGAGCTGGACGCCCGGCTGGGCGAGCCGGGCGAGTTCCCGTACACCCGCGGGGTCTACCCGACGATGTACACGTCCCGGCCCTGGACCATGCGACAGTACGCCGGGTTCGGCACCGCGACCGAGAGCAACGCGCGCTACCACCAGCTGCTGCGCGCCGGCACCATGGGCCTGTCCGTCGCGTTCGACCTGCCGACCCAGATGGGGTACGACTCGGACGACCCGATCGCGCACGGCGAGGTGGGCAAGGTCGGCGTCGCCATCGACTCCATCGAGGACATGCGCACGCTGTTCGGGGGCATCCCGCTGGACAAGGTCTCCACGTCGATGACCATCAACGCGCCCGGCTCGGTGCTGCTGCTGCTCTACCAGCTGGTGGCCGAGGAGAACGGCGTGCCCGGCGCGGCGCTCAACGGCACCATCCAGAACGACATCCTCAAGGAGTACATCGCCCGGGGGACGTACATCTTCCCGCCGAAGCCCTCGCTGCGGCTGGTCGCCGACACCTTCGCCTACTGCCGGGCCGAGGTGCCGAAGTGGAACACCATCTCCATCTCCGGCTACCACATGGCCGAGGCCGGCGCGTCGCCCGCGCAGGAGGTCGCGTTCACGCTCGCCAACGGCGTGGAGTACGTCCGCGCGGCGCTCGCCGCCGGGCTGGCCGTGGACGACTTCGCGCCCCGGCTGTCGTTCTTCTTCGTGGCCCGCACCACGCTGCTCGAGGAGGTCGCCAAGTTCCGCGCGGCCCGGCGGATCTGGGCCCGGCTGATGCGCGACGAGTTCGGCGCGAAGAACCCGAAGTCGATGATGCTTCGGTTCCACACCCAGACCGCGGGCGTGCAGCTCACCGCCCAGCAGCCGGAGGTGAACCTGGTCCGGGTGGCGGTGCAGGGCCTGGGCGCGGTGCTCGGCGGCACCCAGTCGCTGCACACCAACAGCTTCGACGAGGCCATCGCGCTGCCCACCGAGAAGGCGGCCCGGCTGGCGTTGCGGACCCAGCAGGTGCTGGCGTACGAGACGGACCTGACCGCCACCGTCGACCCGTTCGCCGGGTCGTACGTGGTGGAGGCGATGACCGCCGAGGTGGAGGCGGCGGCCACCGAGCTGATGGACCGGGTCTTCGACCACGGGTCGGCGGTGGACGCGATCGAGGCCGGCTTCCAGAAGCGGGAGATCGAGCAGTCCGCGTACCGGATCGCCCAGGAGATCGATTCAGGTGAACGGGTGGTGGTCGGCCTCAACCGGTTCCAGATCGACGAGGAGGAGCCGTACGAGCCGCTGCGGGTGGACCCGGCGATCGAGGCGGCCCAGGGGGAGCGGTTGGCCCGGCTGCGCGCCGAGCGGGACTCGGGCGCGGTCGAGCGGGCCCTGACGGAGTTGCGCGCCGCCGCCGAGGGGGACGCCAATGTGCTCTACCCGATGAAGGAGGCGCTGCGCGCCCGCGCCACCGTCGGCGAGGTCTGCGGGACGCTGCGCGAGGTGTGGGGGATTTACCGGCCCAGCGACCGGTTCTGAACCGTCCGCAGGCGGTCCCGCCGTGCACCCTCGATGTGCGGCGCGGGCCGCCTTCGCGTGTGCGAATCGGCGATTCGGGTAACCCGATCGGGTGAACGGGACGGACAGCCTGTGCGGTCGGGGGTCGGGCGCTCGTGTCACCGTCGGGAGTCTTCCGGCAGCCGAGGGTTGTCGGGCAATTGTCGGAGCGGCAGTTAATTGCCGCGACTAATGCGACAATTCGGAACGACGGGCCGATAATTGTGGTAGTCGAAACGGTTACGCGTTGTAGGAGGTGGAGGGCGGATGACGGCGTTCGACCGCGATCTACCTGCTGTCCCGCAGATATCCGACCCCTCTCACCAGGGCATTCGTGACGCTACGCGGTCCGACCGCTACGCGAAAGATGTTGCGCAGCGTCACCGCCGGAGGTCTAGGCTGTCTGCTGTCCGACCCGAAGATCCATCCACTTCTAGTGATCGAGAATTCGACGTGACGAGTGCGTTGACGCTGCCTTCCGGCGGCCTGCTGGCGTCGTCCCGGTCCGAGGCGCCGACCGGCTACCAGCCCCTGCCCTTCGAGCTCGACCATCTGCTCGCGCTGCGCGTACCCGGCCTCATCGAAACGCGCCGTCACATCCACTCCCACCCGGAGCTGTCCGGTGAGGAGTTCGAGACGGCCGCCCTGGTGCACCGCGAGCTGTCCCTCGCCGGGCTGAAGCCGCGTCTGCTGCCCAAGGGCAACGGCGTCATCTGCGACATCGACGGCCGCCCGGACGGGCCGGTGATCGCGCTCCGCGCCGACATCGACGCGCTGCCGCTGAGCGATTCGAAGGACGTGCCGTACCGCTCGACCGTCGAGGGCGTCTGCCACGCCTGCGGCCACGACGTGCACACGTCGGTGATGCTCGGCGTCGGCATGCTGCTGGCCCAGCTCGCCGACACCGGCCGCCTCGACGGCCGGGTCCGGCTGATCTTCCAGCCGGCCGAGGAGATCCTGCCCTGCGGGTCGCTGGAGGTCATCGAGGCCGGCGGCCTGGACGACGTGGTGCAGATCTTCGCGCTGCACTGCGACCCGAACCTGCCGGTGGGCAAGGTCGGCCTGCGGGTCGGCCCGATCACCGCCGCCGCCGACAACGTCACCGTCCGGCTCACCGGGCCCGGCGGGCACACCGCCCGCCCGCACCTGACCGTCGACCTGGTGGACGCGCTCGGCCGCCTGGTCACCGAGGTGCCGACGCTGATCAGCCGCCGGGTGCCGGCCAACAGCGGGCTGCTGCTGGTGTTCGGCCACGCGTCGGCCGGCACCCGTTACAACGTCATCCCGTCCGAGGCGTGCGCGGCCGGCACCCTGCGGGTGATGGACCGTGACACCTGGGACCAGGCGCCCAAGATCGTGGCTCAGGTGGTGCGGGACGTGCTCGCGCCCACCGGTGCCACAGTCGACCTGGAATACCTGCGCGGCCGGCCTCCGGTGACCAACGACGCCGGCGCGATCGGCGTGTTCACCGCGGCCACCGCCGCCGCGCTAGGCCCGGACGGCATCGCCGAGACGCCGCAGAGCATGGGCGGCGAGGACTTCTCCTGGTATCTGGAGCACGTGCCGGGCGCGCTCGCCCGCCTCGGCGTCGGCCGCAGCGGGCCCAACGTGGACCTGCACCGGGCCTCGTTCGACGTGGACGAGCGTGCCATCGAGGCCGGGGTACGCCTCATGGTCCAGACCGCGCTGCGGGCACTGGCGGCGGCGCGCTGACCGGACCACCGGGCGGCCCCGGCGGCGTCGGCACCGCCGGGCTCGGGCCGGCCGGCGGCGTCCGCCGGGCCCGCACCCGGCGTCGCCGCAGGAGCAGCAGCCACAGTGGTACGCCGATCACGACCGCGAAGGGCAGCACCGCGTCGAGCACGGTGAGCAGAACCCGGGCCGAGGCCAGGAACGCCGTCCAGCCGCCGCCCAGCCCGGCCAGGAAGCCGAGGTCCGCCTCCTCCTCGGCGGTACTGGCGTCCTGCCTCGACGGCCCCGCCCGCCGGGGCCGATACCTCGGACGTGACGCGTCATCGCGCCGGTTCCGGCAGACTGCGCTGAGGACAGCACGATTCGGTAGCTGAGGAGGCACGATGCAGGTGACCAAGTACGCCCACTCCTGTCTCCGGCTGGAGCACGACGGTGCGGTGCTCGTCGTCGACCCGGGTGTCTTCAGCGACCCGGCGGCGCTGGACGGGGCGGACGCGGTGCTGATCACCCACGAGCACCCGGACCATGTGGACGTCGCCGCGCTCACCCGGGCGTTGGAGCGGCGCCCGGTGCCGGTGCACGGTCCGGCCTCGCTCGCCGGGGTGCTCGGCGACGCCGCCGAGGCGCTGGTCACGGTCGAACCCGGACAGTCGTTCACCGTCGCCGGGGTGCCGGTGCGGGCGTACGGCGGGCAGCACGCGGTCATCCACCCGGACATCCCGGTGATCCAGAACATCGGCTACCTCCTCGCCGACGTGGTGTACCACCCGGGCGACGCGCTGTTCGTGCCCGACGCCGTGCAGGTGGACACGCTGTTCGCCCCGATACACGCGCCCTGGTCGAAGTTCTCCGAGGTGGTCGACTTCATCCGCGCGGTCGCTCCGCGCCGGGCGTACGCGCTGCACGACGGGCTACTGAACGACAACGGCTTCGGTGTGCTGGACCGGCAGTTCACGGCGATGTCCAAGACCGACTACCGCCGTCTGGAGCCGGGCACCCGGATCGACGCCTGAGCATGGCCGGGGTGCCCGTGGAGGTGATCCGGCAGCTCTACGCCACGCCGCCGGACCGGTTCGTCGCGGCCCGGGACGCCGCCGTCGCGCAGGCGCGGCAGTCCGGCGACCCGCGTACCGCCCGGGAGATCGGGAAGCTGCGCCGCCCCACCGTGGCGGCCTGGCTGGTCAACCTGCTGGCGATCCGCCGTCCCGAGCTGGTCGCCGATCTGACCCAGCTGGCCGAGTCGCTGCGCGCCGCGCAACGCGACCTGCGCGGCGGCACACTGCGGGAACTGTCCGCGCAGCGGCGCGCCGTCGTGGGCGCGCTGGTGGCCGAGGTACGCCGGCTCGCCGCCGCCGAACCCGCCGCGCCCCCGGCCGGCAAGCTGCCGCTGGGCGAGGTGGAGGCGACACTCAACGCCGCGCTGTCGGACACCGAGGTGGCCGAGCAGGTACGCGCCGGACGCCTGCTGCGGGCCAGCCACTACGCCGGGTTCGGTGAGGTGCCCCGCCCCCAGCTCCGGCTCGTGACAGGGGGTGAGGAGGCGCCGGTCGTACCGGATCGGGCGGCCGAGCGGGCCGACGCGCGCCGGGCCCGCGACGAGCGGGCGGCGCGGGCCGAACGGGCCGGGCGGCGGCGGACCGCGACCCGGGAGCTGACCCGGGCCCGCGCGGACCTCGACCGGGCCGAGAAGGAACTGGCGACGGCCGACGCGACCGAGCGGGACGGCGCCGCCACGCTGGACCGGATCGAGACCGAACTGGCCGAGCTGGAGCGTCGCCGGGCCGTGGCCGAGCAGGAGCTGAGCCGGGCCCGGCTGGCCCGCCGGGGCGCGGAACGGGCGGTCACCGCGGCCCGGCGCCGGGCCGGTGAGGTGGAGGCCGTGTTGGAGGCGCTCGACGCCGAAGAGGGGGATGCCGACAGCGGTGATCACCCGGCAGACTGAGCGTGATGAATGGCTTCGGTGGAGTGACGGCGACGGGCGGCCGATGACCCCGGAACAGCTCGCCGCCGCCTGCAAACCGCTCGTGCTCGAACTCGGGGAGGCGTTCGCCCGCTGCCCGTCCACGCTGCGCCGGGCGCGGCTGCTGGGCATCTCCGGGTGGGCCTTCTACATCACCGGGCGGGCCGGTGCGCTCGGTGACGTCCGCGCCGAGACGGTCGCCGCGGCGCTCGGCTTCATCGCGCCGGAGGCGGTCACGGACGGCTGGGACGCCGCCGCACGGACCGTCCCGCCGCTGGAGGTGGCCACCGCCAACCTGGCCGAATGCTGCCGGTGGGGCACCGCCCGGCTGGGCGACGGCGCGGAGTCGTCCCGGCTCGCCGCGCTGCTGGGCCGGGCGGTCGACGCGGCGGACGCCAGCGGCATGCCGCTGTTCGCCGCCTGGCGGGCCATGCGGGTGCCCGATCCGTCCCCGGGGGCGCGGGCGGCGGTGGGCATGCTCCTGCTGCGCGAGCACTTCGCCGGGGCGTACCTGCTGGCGGTGCGGGCCGCCGGGCTGACGCCGCTGGAGGCGGTGCTGGCCGGGCCGGAGGGCGAGGCCGGGGCGGCCGCGTGCGGGTGGGTGCCGCCGTACCCGCCGGTCGGGCCGCTGGTGCGACGCCGGCTGTGGGCCGAGGCGGTGACCGACCGGCTGGCGTCGGCGGCGTTCCGCGCGCTGGACGCCGCCGAGGGTACTGAGCTGCTGGGACTGCTCGGCGCGGCGCGGCAGCGCGCCCGCGGCGGATAAATGGGAGGCGACCCGCCCGGTCCGACTGCCAGGATCTGGCCCGTGACGCTCCCTGCCGGCTGGTCGGCCCGCCGCCCGACCCTCGACGACGTACCCGCGATCCTGGCGGTGGTGCACGCTTCCGACACCTTCGCCGTGGGCTACCCCGACTTCGACGACGAGGACGTCCGGTCCGCGCTGACCGCGCCGTTCGTCGACCCGGACCGGGACTCCTGGCTGGTCACCGACCCGGACGGCACGGCGGTGGCCTGGTCGATCCTGGCCAACCCGAGTGGCGTGGGCCGGGAGTGGGTGGACGTCCTCGTCGACCCCGACCGCGGCGCCGACCTGCGCGCCCCGCTGCTGGCCCGGCTGCTGGAGCGGGTCGCCGAACGGGCCGCCGAGCGCGGCCTGCCCGCGCTGACCGCGCGCACCGGGGTGTACGCGCCGGAGACCCGCTGGGCCGGTGAGCTGGCCGAGGCCGGGTTCACCCGGATCAAGCGCTACATCCGGATGAGCCGCTCGTTCCACGACCTGACCGCCGAGCCGGCGCTCCCGCCCGGGGTGACGGTGCGGCCGCTGCGCGCCGACGACGAGAACGACCTGCGGCTGTTCCACCGGATCTACGACACCGCGTTCCAGGACACCCCGGACCACGACCCGCTCGACTTCGAGCAGTGGCGGGACCTGCTGCCGTCGTACGGCAAGGTCTGGGACGAGTGGCTCCTGGCCGAGGTCGACGGCGAGCCGGCCGGCGCGCTCCAGTCCTCCGACCAGGCACTCGACCAGGACCTGGGGTGGGTGCGGACGCTGTCGGTGCTGCCCGCGTACCGGCGCCGGGGGGTGGGTGCGGCGCTGCTGCGTCGGGCCTTCGCGATCTACGCGGCGAAGGGCCGCACCGGCGCCGGGCTCGGCGTCGACCTGGCCAACCCGACCGCGCCGGTCACGCTCTACCGTTCCGTCGGGCTGGTGGAGGAGCGCTGGACCGACATGTACGAGCGGAGTGTGCCCGCCTCGCGGGTGTGACCCGGCACGCCCGTACCGGGGTCGCCGAGCGGCCGGGCGGCGCTCCGGCGCACACTGTCGGGGTGGGAGACGCGCTACGCGGACGCGGTGCCGGTGGGACGGGACCGCAGCTCGGTGACGTAGTCGTCCGGCGCGCCCGCCTTCTCCGCGGCGTTCGCCAGCTCCGAGAGGTACCACGCGGTGGGCAGCCCGCCCTCGTACCCGTCGAACACGTAGACCCACGCGGTCACGTCGCCGTCGAGCGTCGAGACGCGGACGGTCAGCTTGCGGTACGTCCCGGCGGTCACGCCCTCGAGCTCGTCGAGCTGCGCGGCGTCGTACGGGTGGATGTCGTAGAGCGCCACGAACACCCGGTCACCGGGGGACTCGACGACGGTGCTGACCGAGCCCTCCCACCCGATGACGTCCTCGCCGGCGAAGGTGAGCCGCCACCCCTCAAGCCAGCCGGTGCCCACCATCGGCGAATGCGGGCAGTAGGCGCGCATGCGGGCGGGATCCAGGTTCGAGCCGTAAGCAGCGTAGAGACCCACGGCGACGACGATAGCCCGGCTGGCGGGTGGGGGAGAATACGACAGTGCGTGTCGGACGGGACGGGGAGAAAAAGTCACTGTGAGCACAGACGAGGGGCGACTGCTGTGAGCGCGAGGAGTGCAGCGGAGCGGAGCCCCGCAGTCGCGAACGAAGGGATGGCTCTGTGAGCCAGATCGTGATCATCGGCGGCGGTCCGGCCGGGTACGAGGCGGCTCTGGTCGCCGCGCAGTTGGACGCCGATGTCACAGTGGTCGAGGCGGAGGGCGCCGGTGGTGCCTGCGTGCTGTCCGACTGCGTGCCCTCCAAGACGTTCATCGCCAGCTCCGAGGTGGTCACCGGCTACCGGGACACCGAGGAGTTCGGGGTGCACTCCGACGGCCTGGAGGCGGTCACCGTCGACGCCCCGGCGGTGCACGAGCGGGTCAAGCGGCTCGCGCTGGCACAGTCCGCCGACATCCACACCAAGCTGGTCAAGGCCGGGGTCGAGTTCGTCGCCGGCACGGCCCGCCTCGGCGAGGACACGCTCGGCCACACCCACCGGGTGATCGTCACCCCGGCCGGCGGGGGCGCGGAATACTCCATCGCCGCGTCGACGGTGCTCGTCGCGACCGGCGCGACCCCCCGCCAGTTGCCCACCGCCGTACCGGACGGCGAGCGCATCCTGACCTGGCGCCAGGTGTACGACCTGCCGGAGCTGCCCGAGCACCTGATCGTGGTCGGCTCCGGCGTGACCGGTGCCGAGTTCGCCAGCGCGTACCTTGCCATGGGCGTGAAGGTCACGCTCGTGTCCAGCCGGGACCGGGTCATGCCGCACGAGGACGCCGACGCCGCGTCGGCGATCGAGCGGGTGTTCCGCAACCGGGGCATGAGCATCCTGAACAACTCCCGCGCCGAGGCGGTCCGCCGCGTCGGCGACGGGGTGGAGGTGGTGCTGTCCGACGGCCGCCAGGTCACCGGCTCGCACGCGCTGATCGCTGTCGGCTCGATCCCGAACACCGCCGACCTGGGCCTGGCCGAGTACGGCGTGGAGCTGGCCCGGGGCGGCTACGTGACTGTCGACCGGGTCTCCCGTACCAATGTGCCGGGCATCTACGCGGCGGGTGACTGCACCGGCGTGCTGCCGCTGGCGAGCGTCGCGGCCATGCAGGGCCGCATCGCCATGTGGCACGCGCTGGGCGAGGCGGTCCGGCCGCTGCGGTTGCGTACCGTCGCCGCGAACGTCTTCACCGATCCGGAGCTGGCCACCGTCGGCGTCTCCCAGGACGAGGTGGACGCGGGCAAGACTCCGGCCCGTCAGGTGATGCTGCCGCTGTCCGGCAACGCCCGGGCGAAGATGGACGACCTGGCCGACGGCTTCGTCAAGCTGTTCTGCCGGCCGGCGAGCGGCCAGGTGATCGGCGGCGTGGTGGTGGCGCCGAAGGCCAGCGAGCTGATCCTGCCGATCACGATGGCGGTGGAGAACAACCTCACCGTCAACGAGCTGGCCCACACGATCACCATCTACCCGAGCCTGTCCGGCTCCATCACCGAGGCCGCCCGCCAGCTCATGCTCCACGAGCTGGAATAACCCCTCGCGCGGCGGTGCCGGGCCGGGCCAGTTGCAGCGCCAGGGTGGTCAGGAGGGCCGTCTCCGTCAGGATCAGCGCGCGCTCGATCAGGCCGAGCAGGGCACGGTCGCCGGGGTAGGCGGACCAGATCATCGCGGCCGCCAGCACCAGGCTGGCCACGGTCAGCCCGCGCAGCCAGGCGGCGGCCCCGGCGACCGGATGGCGGGCGAGCAGCCAGCCGGCCACCGGCAGGGCCAGGAACGACAGCACCGAGGCGTACCGGTGCACGTACGCGGCGGTGTCCATCGGCGTACCCGGCTCGTTCGTGGGCACCACGGCGGCGGCCAGCAGCCCGGCCGACCAGGCGGTCAGCAGCGCGAGCGGCACCCGGCCCGCACCCGCCCGGCGCAGCGACGGCAGCAGCACCAGACTGGCCGCCGCGAGCACCGCCATCGCCGTGTCGATGACGCCGCCGCGATCGGAGACGGCGAAGTCGCTGACGGTCAGCGACCAGGGATCCAGATCGTCGTTCACCTCGAGGTGACCGACCGTCGCGAGCACCGCCGCCAGGACGATCCCGCCGAGGGCCAGCAGGCCACTTCTCCGCGTTCCAGGCATACGGCCAGCCTGTCGCCGCGACCGCCCCAGACGGATCCGGGACCACCACCCACTTCACTACCCGGGTCGTCCCCTACCGGACCCCCGAGAACCGCGTCAGGTGAGTTCGGATCGAGGTGGATCGTCCGCCCGGTCTCCCGTCGGTTGCGCGGCGGCGATCGATGCCAGCATCTGCTCCCTGAGATGTCTGCGCTGCGCCGCGCGCTCGGCGTCGTCCCACGAAGGATCGATCCGCCGGGCCCTGGCCTTGGCGTCGTGCCACCTCGCCGCGTCGTTCATGGCCTGTGCTTCCTTCACGTCGATCAGGTGCTCGGGGTCAGCTGCCGGTCGAGTCGGCGGTGGCCTCGGCGCGGGTCTGCCGGTTGTTGCTGATCCAGGTCATCGCCCACCCGGCCAGCGCGAACCCCGCAGCGGCCACCCCACCGACCAGCAGCAGCCGCCACGCGGAGTGGGTCAGCGCCGTACCGCACAGGTGACCGACGAGCGTGCCGTAGCTGGACCAGGCCAGGGCCGCCGCCGCCTCGTACGGCAGGAACAGGCGGTACGGGTAGCGGCTGCGCCCGGCCGAGAAGCAGGCCGCCATCCGGCCGCCCGGTACGAAACGGCAGAGCAGGATCACCAGCGGCCCCGGTTCCCGCAGCCCCCGGGTGACCCGGGTGACCGCCCGGCGTGCCCTGCCGGGTGTGGTGGCGCGTGCCGCGCGGCGGGTCGGCGTACTGCGGCCGATCAGGTAGCAGGCGAGGTCACCGATGAACACGCCGGCCGCGCCGACCGCGATGGTCAGCGGCAGGCTGAGCCCGCCGTACACGGTCAGCGCCCCACTGGTGATCATGAGGAGCTGGGTCGGCACCACCGGGACGAAGGCGTCGGCGATCAGCAGGATCAGCAGCAGCGCGTACGCCCACATGGGCGACGCGACGTCAGAGATGAGTTCGGCCACGACCGCCACCTCGCCGGGGTTCTTCGTTCGACCGGATCGAGCCGGACGCCGTGTCCGTCGTCACCACCACCGGCCCCACCGCACGATGACAGCCGGCACCGGCAGGCCGTAGATAGGAAACGAGGCGGCCCGCCCGCGGGTGACGGGTCAACGGGGCGTACCACCCGGGGCAGGGCGGCACATCGTCGATTCCCGGCGTACCGTTTATCGCACGCGGCACCGGAGCCGTCGGGTCCGCCGTTTCCGATGCCCGGGCCGCCGCGGGTCGCCGGCAGGTCCCGTGCCGGCGACCCGCACCCGTCCTCCGAAATCCAGGTGCACCGTCGACATCCGCGCGCCTATCGTCCGGGCATGCGCAGCGCGGTAGTGACCACGACGCCGGGTGTTCCCGGCGCGCCGCACTGACGTTTCCGTCGACGAGGCCCCGGGGCGATCCGCTCCGGGGCCTCGCGGCGTTCCCGGCCTGCTCGCCTCCGGGTCGTACCCGAACAAGGAGAGCGACATGATCGACCACCGCAGGCTCGGCCGGGAGCTGGAGCTGTTCGTCTCCGATCCGCTCGCGGGCGCCGGGCTGCCGATCTGGCTGCCGGCCGGCGCCGCCGCCCGGCACGCCGTCGAGGAGTACGTCCGGGAGTTGGAGCGCCGGGCCGGCTACCGGCACGTCTACTCGCCGCCGCTCGGCAAGCGGGAGCTGTTCGAGCTGTCCGGGCACCTGGGCTACTTCGCCGACGACATGTTCCCGCCGATGCGGCTGAGCGCCGACGACGAGTTCGTGCTGCGCCCGGCGCTCTGCCCGCACCACGCGCTCGTGTTCCGCGCCCGCGGCCGGTCCTACCGGGAACTGCCGCTGCGGGTTGCCGAGCTGGGCGGGATGTACCGGGCGGAACGCTCCGGGGTGCTCGGCGGGCTGTCCCGGGTGCGGGCCATCTCGCTGAACGACGCGCACAACTTCTGCGCCCTGGAGCAGGTCGGCGACGAGGTCCGCGAGATCCTGCGGCTGATCGGCGAGGCGCACGCCGTGCTCGGCGTCCGTCCGGCCGGGTTCCGGTTGTCGCTGCGCGGGCCGGACCAGCGGTACGTGGGCGACGACGCGAGCTGGGCGCGGGCCGAGGAACTGCTCCGCGCCGCGCTCGACGGGGTGGACGTCGTCGAGGCGCCCGGCGAGGCCGCGTTCTACGGCCCGAAGATCGACATTCAGATCGTGGACGCGGCCGGCCGGGAGTCGACCATCTCCACCGTCCAGCTCGACTTCGACAAGCCGGAGCGGTTCGACCTGTCGTACACCGGCTCGGACGGCCGCCGGAAACGGCCGGTGATGGTGCACCGGAGTCTGGTCGGCAGCATGGAGCGGCTGTTCGCGTACCTGATCGAGGTGCACGAGGGCGCCTTCCCCGCCTGGTACGCCCCGGTGCAGTTGCTGCTGCTCCCGGTCGACGCGGCGCAGGCCGACGCCGCCGCCGGGCTGGCCCGCCGGGCCGAGGCGGCCGGGCTGCGGGTCGAGGTGGACCACGCCGGTTCGCTGGGTGCGCGGATCCGGGACGCGTCCCGCCGCCGCGTCCCGTACACCGGGGTTCTCGGCGCCCGGGAGGCGGCCGGCGGGTCGCTCTCGCTGCGCCTGCGCGACGGCCGGGTGCTCGACCCGATGCCCGCCGCGCAGGCGCTGGGCCTGATCGGGGCGGTGGTCGCGAGCCGGTCGGCGGGGCTGCTCCCGCCGGCCTGACCCCGGCCCGTCCGGGTGCCGGGAGGGCACCCGGACGGGGACCGGTGCCGGACCTGTGGCCGGGTCCACGTCAGTTCCCGACCGGCGTGCCGGCGCGCGTTCCCGGCGGGCCGGCCGGGGCGGGCGCCGGCACCTCGTCGGAGATCACCGCGCCGCTGAACTGCGCCCGGTAGAGCCGGGCGTACGCGCCTCCGGCGGCGACGAGCTGATCGTGGGTGCCCTGCTCGACGATCCTGCCCTGCTCCATCATCAGGATCAGGTCGGCGTCGCGGATGGTGGACAGCCGGTGCGCGATGACGAAACTCGTCCGGTCCGAGCGCAACGCCGCCATGGCCCGCTGGAGCAGCACCTCGGTCCGGGTGTCCACCGAGCTGGTCGCCTCGTCCAGGATCAGCAGCGACGGCTCGGCCAGGAACGCGCGGGCGATGGTGATGAGCTGCTTCTCCCCGGCGCTGACGTTGCTGCCCTCCTCGTCGATCACCGTGTCGTAGCCGTCCGGCAGGCTGCGGACGAACCGGTCCACGAACGTCGCCTGGGCGGCGGCGACGATCTCCTCCTCGGTGGCGTCCGGCCGGCCGTAGGCGATGTTGTCCCGGATGGTCCCGCCGAACAGCCAGGTGTCCTGGAGCACCATGCCGATCCGGCCGCGCAGGTCGTCGCGGCGCATCGTGGAGATGTCCACCCCGTCCAGTGTGATCCGCCCGGCGTCCAGCTCGTAGAACCGCATGACCAGGTTGACCAGTGTCGTCTTGCCGGCGCCGGTGGGACCGACGATGGCGACCGTGTGGCCCGGCTCGGCGACCAGCGACAGGTCGTCGATGAGCGGCTTCTCCGGGTCGTACCGGAACGACACGTGCTCGAACTCGACCCGCCCGTGCGGGTCGGCGACCCGGGCCGGCTCGGCCGGGTCGGGGCTCTGCTCGTCCGCGTCGAGCACGGCGAAGACCCGCTCGGCCGAGGCGACCCCGGACTGCAGCAGGTTGGCCATCGACGCGACCTGGGTGAGCGGCTGGGTGAACTGCCGCGAGTACTGGATGAACGCCTGCACGTCACCGAGGCTCATCGACCCCGACGCGACCCGCAGGCCGCCGACCACGGCGATCGCGACGTAGCTGAGGTTCCCGATGAAGAACATCGCCGGCATGATCAGCCCGGAGACGAACTGCGCGCCGAAGCCGGCCCGGAACAGCTCCTCGTTCTTGGCGTGGAAGGCGGCCTCGACCTCCCTCTGCCGGCCGAAGACCTTGACCAGCTCGTGCCCGGTGTACGCCTCCTCGATCTGGCCGTTCAGCTCACCGGTGTGCTTCCACTGGGCGATGAACTTGCCCTGCGACCGCTTGGCGACCTGGCCGGTGACCACCACCGACAGCGGCACCGCGACGAGCGCGACGACCGCCAGCAGCGGCGAGATCCAGAACATCATCCCGAGTACGCCGACGACGGTGAGCAGCGACGTGAGCAGCTGGCTCAGCGTCTGCTGGAGCGTCTGCGACACGTTGTCGATGTCGTTCGTGACGCGGCTGAGCAGCTCACCGCGGGGCTGCTTGTCGAAGTAGGGCAGCGGCAGCCGGTTGAGCTTGTCCTCCACGTCGGCGCGCAGCGTCAGCACGGTGCGCTGCACCACCCCGTTGAGCACCCAGCCCTGCGCCCACTGGAGCATGCTCGCGCCGACGTAGAGCACGACAGCGAACGCCAGCACCCGGCCCAGCGCGTCGAAGTCGATGCCGGTGCCCGGGATCACGTCCATCCGCGCCAGCATGTCGGCGAAGTTGCCGTTGCCCTCGGCGCGGGCCGCCTCCGCCGCCGCCTCGGTGGTGGTGCCCGGCGGCAGCTGCCGCCCGATCACCCCGCTGAAGATGATGTCGGTGGCGTGGCCGAGCACCTTCGGCCCGATGACGCTGAGCCCGACGCTGGCCAGGGCCAGCGCGAGCACGCCGGTGAGCTGGAGCCGGTACGGCCGCAGCCGCCCCAGCAGCCGGCGTGCCGACGGCCCGAAGTTCATCGCCTTCTCGGCCGGCATGCCCATGCTCATGAGCGGCGGGCCGCCGCCGGGACGCCGCCCGGCCGGTGGCAGCCGCGTCGGCTCGTTCTTCTGCTGCGGTACCGACGACGTCATCAGGCCGCCACCTCCGCCGTCTGCTGCGACGCCACGATCTCGGCGTACGTGGGGCAGCTCTCCAGCAGTTCCTCGTGTCGTCCCATGCCGACGACACCCCCGTCCTCGAGCACGATGATCTGGTCGGCGTCGACGATCGTGGAGACCCGCTGGGCCACGATCACCACCGCCGCGTCCGCGGTGACCGGCTTGAGGGCGGCCCGCAGCCGGGCGTCCGTGCCGAGGTCGAGCGCGGAGAAGGAGTCGTCGAACAGGTAGATCTCCGGCTTGCGGACGAGCGCGCGGGCGATGGCCAGGCGTTGCCGCTGGCCGCCGGAGACGTTCGTGCCGCCCTGCGCGATCGGCGCCTCCAGCCCGCCCGGCATCTCGGCGACGAAGTCGCGTGCCTGGGCGATCTCCAGCGCTGCCCACAGGTCCGCGTCGGTGGCGTCCGGGTTGCCGTAGCGCAGGTTGCTGGCGACGGTGCCGGTGAACAGGTACGGCCGCTGGGGCACCAGCCCGATCCGCCGCCACAACTCGTCCGGAGCCAGGTCCCGTACGTCCACGCCGTCGACCAGGACGGTGCCGGCGGTCGGGTCGACCAGCCGGGGGATGAGCGTCAGCAGCGTGGTCTTGCCGGCGCCGGTGGATCCGATGATCGCCGTGGTCCGGCCCGGCCCGGCGCGGAACGAGATGTCGTGCAGCACCGGGGCGCTCGCGCCCGGGTACTGGAACCCGGCGCCGTGTAGTTCCAGCTCACCCCGGCCGGTGACCTCGGTGACCGGGTCGGGCGACGGCACCACCGACGAGTCGGTGTCCAGCACCTCCTCGATGCGCTCGGCGCAGACCGCGGCCCGGGGCACCATCATCAGCATGAAGGTGGCCATCATGACCGCCATCAGGATCTGCATCAGGTACTGCAGGAACGCGGTGAGCGCGCCGACCTGGATCTGACCGGAGTCGACCCGCGCGGCGCCGAACCAGAGCACCGCGACGCTGGAGACGTTCAGCACCAGCATCACGATCGGGAAGATCAGCGCCTGGAGCCGCCCGATCCGCAGCGCGGTGGTGGTCAGGTCGGTGTTCGCCACCCGGAACCGGTCGGTCTCGTACGGCTCACGGACGAACGCCCGGACCACGCGGATGCCGGTGATCTGTTCGCGCAGCACCCGGTTGACGGTGTCGATCCGGGTCTGCATGAGCCGGAAGCCCGGCACCATCCGGCGGATGATCAGGCCCAGCGCGACGGCGAGCACCGGTACGCAGACCACCACGAGCCAGGAAAGCCCGACGTCCTCGCGCAGCGCCATCACCACGCCGCCGACGCTCATGATCGGCGCGGCCACGAGCATGGTGCAGCTCAGCAGCACCAGCATCTGCACCTGCTGGACGTCGTTGGTGTTGCGGGTGATCAGGGACGGCGCCCCGAACCGGGCGACCTCGCGGGCGGAGAAGGTGTTGACGCGCCGGAAGATCGAGCCACGTACGTCGCGGCCGAACGCCATCGCGGTCTTCGCGCCGAAGTACACGGCGGCGATCGAGCAGGCGATCTGGAGCAGGCTGACCAGCAGCATCCACCCGCCCGTACGGATGATCTGGTCGGTGTCGCCGACCGCGACGCCCCGATCGATGATGTCGGCGTTGAGGCTGGGCAGGTAGAGCGAGGCGATGGTGCCGACGAACTGGAACGCCACCACGGCGGCCAGCCATCGTCGGTACGGGTGCAGATGTGTGCGGAGCAGGCGGATCAACACGGATGGCTCCCCGTCGGCGGCTCGGTGTCGGACTCGCTGTCCCGGTTCAACCGACGGAGGTCCCCGTCGGACATGCGGGTGATGATTTCGATCAGGAACTCGCGGATCACCGCCCGGTTGGCCGGGTCGGCGTCGACCGACGTCAACGGCCGGCCGCTGTGGATCATGTCGATGATGGCGCGGGCGTGGTCGCCGCCCTTGTCGGTCAGGGTGAGCCGGACCGTGCGGCGGTCCTCCGGGGCGCGACGGCGGCTGACGAAGCCGTCGCGTTCGAGCGTGTCCACGATGCCGGTGAGCGTGGCGGGCCGGACGAAGCACAGCTCGGCCATTTCCCGGTGGCTCACGTCGCCGGAGCGGAGGAGGATCATCAGGACCCGCATGCCGGCGGACGTGAGCCCGTGGTGTTCGGCCAGGTATCGCCCCCAGTGCTGCTCGACGACGTGACCGGCGATCGAGATCAGCCGGCCGAGTGGTGCGTGGTGCAACGCGTCGGGGAAGCGGACGAGCGGGCCCATGTTCACGGGCGTCAGGTTAGCCCCCGAATCATCAGGGCCCAAACTATTTCTGAGAATCTCCTCAGCCACCCTCGGCGCGGACGCGCCGCCGGGCCGCGGCAGCTCATCCGCCGAGGGTCACCGCCAGCGCCGCGGCCACGAACACGACCTGGAGCACCGTACGCGCGCCGAGCGGCGTCACCGGGCGCCCGGCGAGCGTGAGGCGACGCCGCGCGGCTGACACGTTCGCCGGGAACATGGCGAGCGTCAGCAGTGCCAGCCCGGCTGCGGCCCAGCGCGCGGTGGCCGGGAACAGCAGGGCGAGCGCGCCGGCGAGTTCCAGCACTCCGGTCACGGTGACCAGCAGGCCGGGCCGGGGCAGCGACGGCGGGACCATCGCGATCAGGTCGCCCCGGCGGGACGCGAAGTGGGCCACGCCGGTCAGTGCGAACATCAGCGCCAGTCCGACCCGCAGCGCGGGGTGCCACCCGTCCAGGGCGTCCACGCCGAGCAGGCCGGCGGTCCGGGCCAGCGCGGCACCGGCGAGGAGTGCGATCAGGGGTGCCATGTGCCGATCCCTCCGACTGTCATCTTGTCGGTGACAAGATTGCGCGGCGCGTGCCATCTTGTCAATGGCAAGTTAGGGTGGCGGCATGGCCTCGTATCACCACGGCGACCTCCGTCGCGTCCTGCTCGGCACCGCGGCCGACGCGATCGCCGAGTCCGGGCCGGCCGCGCTGAGCCTGCGTGAACTGGCCCGGCGGGCCGGGGTCTCGCACGCCGCGCCCGCGCACCACTTCGGCGACAAGGCCGGGCTGCTCACCGCGTTCGCCACCCAGGGCTTCGACCTGCTCGCCGACGCGTTGCGGCAGGCCGGGGACGACCTGCTGGACACGGGCGTGGCCTACGTCGGGTTCGCGGTGCGGCACCGGGCACACTTCGACGTCATGTTCCGGCCCGAGCTGTACCGGGCCGGCGACCCCGAGCTGGCCGCCGCCCGCGCCCGGTCCGGCGAACTGTTGCGCGGCGGCGTGTCCCGGCACACCGGGCGGGAGCCGGACGCCGACGCGCTCGCGGCCTGGTCGATCGTGCACGGCTTCGCCACGCTCTGGCTCTCCGGCGCGCTGCCGCCCCGCCTGGGCGACGACCCGGAGGCCGCCGCCCGTACCGTGATCAGGCGGTTGTTCGACTGAGCCGGTGGGTCGGCGTCACCAGCTCGTCGGCAGCGGCATCCCCTCGGTGTACCCGGCGGCGCTCTGCACGCCGACGAGCGCCCGCTCGTGGAACTCCTCCAGGCTGCGCGCGCCCCCGTACGTGAACGCGCTGCGCACCCCCGAGATGATCTCGTCGATCAGGTCCTCGACGCCGGGCCGGTTCGGGTCCAGATACATCCGGGCCGAGGAGATGCCCTCCTCGAAGATCGCCTTCCGGGCCCTGTCGAACGCGCTGTCCTCGGCTGTACGGGCGCTCACCGCACGCGACGACGCCATGCCGAAGCTCTCCTTGTAGCGCCGCCCGTCGGCGTCCGTGTAGAGGTCGCCCGGGGACTCGTAGGTACCGGCGAACCAGGAGCCGATCATCACGTTCGAGGCGCCCGCCGCGAGCGCCAGCGCCACGTCCCGCGGATGCCGTACGCCGCCGTCGGCCCACACGTGCCGCCCCAGCGAACGGGCCGCCGCCGCGCAGTCGAGCACCGCGGAGAACTGCGGACGCCCCACGCCGGTCATCATCCGGGTGGTGCACATCGCACCCGGACCGACGCCCACCTTCACGATGTCCGCGCCCGCGTCGACCAGGTCGCGTACGCCTTCGGCGGTCACCACGTTCCCGGCCGCCACCGGCACCGGCGGGTCCAGCCGGCGGACCGCCCGCAGCGCCTGGAGCATCCGCTCCTGGTGCCCGTGCGCGGTGTCCACGACGAGCGTGTCCACCCCGGCCTCCAGCAGCGCGGCGGCCTTGCCGGTGACGTCGCCGTTGATGCCCACCGCGGCGGCGATCCGCAGCCGGCCCCGGTCGTCCACAGCGGGCTTGTAGAGCGTGGCGCGCAGCGCGCCCTGCCGGGTCAGCACCCCGACCAGGCGGCCGTCGCCGTCGACCACCGGCGCGATCCGCCGCCGGCCCGCCGACAGCCGGTCGAATCCGGTACGCGGGTCCGCGTCCGCCCCGACGGTGTGCAACTCGGTCGACATCACGTGCCGGAGCTGGGCGAACCGGTCCACGCCGACGGTGTCCGCCTCGGTCACCACGCCCATCGGCCGGCTGTCCGCGTCGACCACGACCACCGCGCCGTGCGAGCGCTTCGGCAGCAGGTGGATGGCGTCGCCGACGGTGTCGGTCGGGCCGAGCGTGATCGCCGTGTCGTGCACCAGGTGCCGCCGCTTGACCCAGCCGACCACGTCGGCGACGACCTCGATCGGGATGTCCTGCGGGATCACCGCCACCGCGCCGCGCCGGGCCACGGTCTCGGCCATCCGCCGGCCCGCGACGGCCGTCATGTTCGCCACCACCAGCGGGATCGTCGTGCCGGTCCCGTCGGTGGTGGCCAGGTCGACGTCGAGCCGGGAGCCCACCTCGGAACGGTTGGGCGCCATGAAGACGTCGTTGTAGGTCAGGTCGTGCGCGGGGACCGCGCCGTGAAGGAACCGCACCCGGCCATCATTCCCGCCCGGCGGCGCTCCCGCCCCCGGTGGTGGCTCAGACCACCCGGCCCCGCGCTGTCAAGAAGGGGCCCCTTCTCTACCGCACGCGTTAACAAGGGGCCCTTCCTTGCACCTCAGGCGATGGTGCAGATCGCCGCGCCGGCGGTGATCACCGCGCCGACCTCGGCCGCGAGCCCGCTCACCGTGCCGGCCTTGTGCGCGTGCAGCGGCTGCTCCATCTTCATCGCCTCCAGCACCACGACCAGGTCGCCCTCGGCCACCTGGTCGCCGTCGGCGACGGTGATCTTCACGATCGTGCCCTGCATCGGCGAGGTGAGCGTGTCACCGCTGACCGCGGCACCCGCCTTGCCCCCGCCACCCCGGCGGGCCGGCTTCTTCGCGGCGGGCGCGGCTGCCGCCGTACCCGCGCCGAGCCCGGCGGGGAGGACGACCTCCAGCCGCTTGCCGCCCACCTCGACCACGACCGTCTCGCGCCCGGCCGGTTCGTCGGCGGGGCCGGCGGCGGCGGTGAAGGCCGGGACGGTGTTGTCCCACTCGGTCTCGATCCACCGGGTGTGCACGGTGAACGGCTCGGCGGTGAACGCCTCGTCGCGGATCACCAGGCGGTGGAAGGGCAGCGCGGTGGCCATGCCGTCGATCACCATCTCGTCGAGCGCCCGGCGGGCCCGCTCCAGCGCCTCGGTCCGCGTCTCGCCGACGATGATCACCTTGGCCAGCAGCGAGTCGAAGTTGCCGCCGATCACGTCCCCGGCCGAGATGCCGGTGTCCACCCGCACGCCCGGCCCGGAGGGCAGGCGCAGGGCGGTGACGGTGCCCGGGGCGGGCAGGAAGTTACGGCCCGGATCCTCGCCGTTGATCCGGAACTCGATGGCGTGCCCGCGCGGCGTCGGGTCCTCGGTGAAGCGCAGCTTCTCCCCGTCGGCGATGCGGAACTGCTCGCGCACCAGGTCGATGCCGGCGGTCTCCTCGGTCACCGGGTGCTCGACCTGGAGCCGGGTGTTGACCTCCAGGAACGAGATCGTGCCGTCCGCGCCGACCAGGTATTCGACGGTCCCGGCGCCGTGATAGCCGGCCTCGCGGCAGATGGCCTTGGCGCTGTCGTGAATCTGGGCGCGCTGGGCGTCGGTGAGGAACGGCGCGGGCGCCTCCTCGACCAGCTTCTGGTGGCGGCGCTGCAACGAGCAGTCCCGGGTGCCCACCACGATCACGTTGCCGTGCTGGTCGGCCAGCACCTGCGCCTCCACGTGGCGCGGCTTGTCCAGGTAGCGCTCGACGAAGCACTCGCCCCGGCCGAACGCGGCGACCGCCTCGCGGGTGGCCGACTCGAACAGGTGCGGGATCTCCTCCATGGTGCGGGCGACCTTCAGGCCGCGCCCG
Source organism: Micromonospora sp. CNB394 (assembly GCF_000374985.1). NCBI lineage: Bacteria > Bacillati > Actinomycetota > Actinomycetes > Micromonosporales > Micromonosporaceae > Micromonospora > Micromonospora sp. CNB394. Next base: position 99,573 of record NZ_KB895832.1, read on the forward strand.
CCACCGCCGAAGGCGGCCTTGATGGCGACCGGCAGGCCGTGGTCGACGGCGAACGCCATCACCTCGTCCGCGTTGCCCACCGGGTCCGGGGTGCCGGGCACCAGCGGCGCGCCGGCGCGCTGCGCGATGTGCCGGGCGGTCACCTTGTCGCCCAGGTCGCGGATCGCCTGCGGGGTGGGGCCGATCCAGGTCAGCCCGGCGTCGATGACGGCCTGGGCGAAGTCGGCGTTCTCGGAGAGGAAGCCGTAGCCGGGGTGCACCGCGTCCGCGCCGGCGCGGGCCGCCACGTCGATCAGCTTGTCGATGCGCAGGTAGCTGTCGGCGGCGGTGTCGCCGCCGAGCGCGTACGCCTCGTCGGCGAGCGTGGCGTGCAGGGCGTCCCGGTCGGAGTCCGCGTAGACGGCGACGCTGGCCAGCCCGGCGTCGCGGCAGGCGCGGATGACGCGGACGGCGATCTCGCCGCGGTTGGCGATGAGAACCTTGCGCACCTTGTGGCTCCTCCCGGGAGGTCGTTGCCGGGAGTTTAGCGGCCGAGCTGCGGAGCCTAACGATCGCTCAGTGTGGGATGCGGCACTGTAGTCAAACTTGGTTATTACGCTTGCCCCGTGTCGGCGACGCGGATGATGATTCTCGGCCTGGTCAGGTGGATGCAGCCGGTGCACGGCTACGACGTGCGCCGCGAACTGCTCAGTTGGAGCGCGGACAAGTGGGCGAACGTGCAGCCCGGCTCGATCTACCACGCGCTGCGCAAGCTCACCGACGAGGGCCTGCTGCGGACCGTCTCGGTGGAGCAGGTGGGCGCCCGCCCGGCGCGCACCACGTACGAGGTGACGGCGAAGGGGGAGGGCGAGTTCGAGACGCTGCTGCGGGCCCAGTGGTGGCAGGTCCAGGAGCCGCCTGATCCGTTCGTCGCGGCGTTCTCGTTCCTGCCGGCGATGCCGCGCGAGGAGGCCGCGGCGGCGCTGCGCAACCGGGCGAACCTGCTCCGGGCCGGGGTCGAGTCGATGCGTGCCTCGCTCGACTCGGACTGGGTACGCACCCGCAAGCCGGTGCACGTCGGGTGGATGTTCGAGCTGTGGCTGGCCCGGGCCGAGGCGGAGACGGCCTGGTGCGAGCGGATCGCGGAGCGGATCGAGTCGGGAGTGTCGTACCTGTCCGATGGGATGGAGCGTGCCGAGGGCTGGTCGGGCTGGACCGACGGCACCTGATGACACGACATAATCAAAGTTGACCAAAAACGCTATATCGCGTTAGCCTCAGCGGGAATCGCGGGGGATTCGTGCGTCCTCGCGGACGATCGGCGGCCGCTCAGGTCCGCCCGGACGACCAGGAGCAGAAATGATCGAGACCAGGGGGTTGCGGAAGTCGTACCGCTCCCGCGCGGGTCGCGAGACGAAGACAGTCGACGCGGTCCGCGGCGTCGACCTCGACGTCGCAGCGGGGGAGATCTTCGGTTTCCTCGGGCCCAACGGCGCCGGCAAGACCACCACGCTGCGGATGCTGGCCACCCTCATCGAGCCGGACGGCGGCGAGGCCACGGTGGCCGGTGCCGACCTGCGCAAGAACCCGGCCGAGGTGCGCCGCCGGATCGGCTACGTGGCCCAGGGCGGCAGCACCTGGGACGAGTCGAGCGCCCGCGAGGAGTTGGTGCTCCAGGCCCGCCTCTACGGCATCGGCAAGGCCGAGGCGCACCGCCGCGCCGAGCGCGCGCTCGAAGCCTTCCAGCTCGCCGAGTACGCCGACCGCAAGACCAAGACCTACTCCGGCGGGCAGCGCCGGCGCGTCGAGATCGCCCTCGGCATCATCCACGAGCCGAAGATCGTCTTCCTGGACGAGCCGACCACCGGCCTCGACCCGCAGAGCCGCGCGCACATGTGGGACGAGATCCGCCGGCTGCGTACCGAGGGGATGACCGTCTTCATCACCACGCACTACCTGGACGAGGCGGACGCGCTCTGCGACCGCATCGCGATCATGGACCACGGCGAGGTCGTCGCCGAGGGCACACCGGCCGAGCTGAAGCGGGAGATCTCCGGCGAAGTGGTGATCGTCGGCCTGGACGCCGCCACCACCCCGCGCGCCGCCGAGCTGTTCGACACCGAGGCGTACGTGAGCAAGCTGGAGACCGTCGACGAGGGCGGCCTGCGCCTCTACGTCGACGAGGGCGCCACCGCCATCCCGCAGGTGCTGCGCCGCCTTGACCACGCCGGGCTGGACCTGCGCTCGATCGAGCTGCACCGCCCCAGCCTCGACGACGTCTTCCTCACCAAGACCGGCCGCTCGCTGCGCGAGTCCTGACCCCCGGAGAAGCTGTCATGAAACTCGCCCGCGACACCTGGCTGATCTTCCAGCGTCAGACGCAACTGCTGCTGCGCAACCCGGTATGGATCTTCGTCGGCGTCTTCCAGCCGGTGATGTACCTGCTCCTGTTCGCCCCGCTGCTCAAGCCGGCGCTGAACGCACCCACGCAGGCCGCCGCATACAAGATCTTCGTGCCCGGCCTGCTCGTGCTGCTGGCCATCTTCGGCGGCCTGTTCCAGGGCTTCGGCCTGATCGCCGAACTGCGCGCCGGCGTGATCGAACGCTCCCGGGTCACCCCGGTCAGCCGGCTCGCCCTGCTGCTCGGCCGCTCGCTGCGCGACGTCGTCTCGCTGATCGCGCAGGCGATCATCATCACCCTGCTGGCGCTCGCGTTCGACCTGCGCGTGTTCATCGGCAACCTGCTCCTGGCGTACCTGATGCTCGCCCTCATCGCGCTGATGACCTCGGCCGTCTCCTACGGCATCGCACTCAAGGTCAAGAGCGAGGACGCGCTCGCCCCGCTGATGAACACCGTCGCGCAGCCGGTACTGCTGCTCTCCGGCATCCTGCTGCCGCTCACCTTCGCCCCGGGCTGGCTCCAGGGCGTGGCCAAGTGGAACCCGTTCTCCTGGGCGGTCGAGGGCACCCGCGCGCTGTTCAACGGCGACCTCGGCAACGACCGCGTCTGGCAGGGCCTCGGCATCATCGCGGTGCTCGCCGCCGCGGGCGTGTTCTGGGCCGCCCGCCAGTTCGCCCGCAGCGTTCGTTGAAGGAGGGGCCCCCTTTTAACGCCTCCGGTAGAGGAGGGGGCCCCGCTTAACACCCCACGAGAGCTGGCTCTCACTCACGGCGGGGCACCGCCCGGGCGCGCGTAGCGTAAGGCCCGTGCCCCGCCTCACCCGTGACCGGATCACCTGGCTGACCTACGCCCAGCTCGGCCTGTGGGGCTTCTTCCTCTACGGGTTCGGCCCGGTCGTGCCCTGCTCCGCGACGAGCAGGGCACCAGCGCCGCCGTCGCCGGCCTGCACAGCACCGGCATCGCTGTGGGCGCGCTCGCCGGCGGCGCGCTGTTCGCCCCGGTCGCCCGCCGCCTCGGCCGCGGCCCGGCCATCTGGCTCGGCCTAGCCGGCGTCGCCGCCGGTGTCTCAACGCTCGGCCTGCTCCGCCCGCTGCCGGCCACGCTCGCCGCCGTCGCTGTCGTCGCCACCTTCGGCATGATGGTCGTCAGCGGCGTCAGCGTGGTGCTCACCGCCCGGCACGGACCCGCCGCCCCCGCCGCGCTCACCGAGGCCAACGCGGCCTGCGCCGGCATGGGCATCCTGGCGCCGCTGACCATCGGCGCCACCGTCGACGCGGGTCTCGGCTGGCGACCGCTGATGGCCGTCGAGGTCGGCCTGATCACGCTCGTCGCCCTCGCGGCGCTGACCTTCCGGGTACGCGTGCCGCGACGCGGCCCCGCTGGCGCGGCTGCCGGTGCGCCGATCCCCGTCGCCGCCTCCACCCGGGTTCCCACCGTCCCCGCTTCCGGGGTCGCCGTGCCCGCTCCCGCCGTGCCCGCTCCCGCCGTGCCCGCTCCTGCCGTGCCTGCTCCTGCCGTCCCCGCTCCTGCCGTGCCTGCTCCTGCCGTCCCCGCTTCGGTCGTTCCGGCCTCCGGTGCCGCCGAAGCCGCCGTGCCCGCTCAGTCCGTCCCGGCTTCGGCAGTTCCCGCCTCCGGCGTGCCCGTTTCCTCCGACTCGGGTGCGGCGGGGCGGCTGCCGCGTGCGTACTGGATCGCCTGGGTCCTGATGTCCGTCACCGGCTCGATCGAGGTGTGCCTGTCGTTGTGGACCGCCGACGTGCTGCGGACCCACGCCGGGTTGAGCGCGGGCGGGGCGTCGGCGGCGGTCGCCGCGATCGTCTGCGGCATGTTCGCCGGGCGGATCGCCGGTGGCCGGGCCGCGCTGCGCTGGGCGCCGGTGCCGCTGCTGCTCGGCGCGCTCACCGTCTCGGCGGCCGGGTTCGCGCTGTTCTGGGGCAGTATGGTCGGCTGGCTCGCGGTCATCGGGCTGGTCGTGCTCGGGCTCGGCAACGCGCTGCACTACCCGCTGGCGATCTCGATCGCGCTCGCCGTCGCCGGTCCGGCCGCGGACAAGGCGGCGGGCTGGTCTGCGTACTCGATGGGTGTGGGTTTCGGGATCGCGCCGGTGGCGCTCGGGTGGGTGGCCGACGGCGTCGGCCCGCACCCGGCGTTCCTGCTGCTGCCCGCGTTCATCGCGGTCGCGGTGCTGCTCACGGTGCGGCTGGGCCGCGCCCTGCGTGCGCCGGGCCGCGCGGCTTGATCGACTCCACTACGGCGAGGTGGCGGCTTCCGGCGACCAGGGATACCGCCACCACGGCGAGGTTGTGTTCGGCCGGCTCAGAGCACCCGGGCGAGCGTGACGCCGTCGGCGATCGGCAGCATGACCGCCTCGACGCGGACATCAGCGGTCACCGCGTCGTTGAAGGCGGCGATCGCCCGGTCGTCGGCGTTACGCGGAGCCAGCACCCGGCCGTCGCGCAACGTGTTGTCGACGGCGATCACCGCGCCGGGACGCATGCGGGGCACCAGCTCGTCCCAGTAGATCGGGTAGCCGACCTTGTCCGCGTCGATGAACGCGAAGTCCAGGTATCGCTCGCGGGGTAGTTCGCGCAGCGTCTCGGCGGCCGGGCCGATACGCAGCTCGATCCGGTCCTGCACACCGGCGCGCTCCCAGTAGCGCCGGGCCACGCCCGTGTACTCCTCGGAGATGTCGAAGCAGGTCAACCTGCCACCCTCGGCCAGCCCTCGGGCGATCGCCAGCGACGAGAGGCCGGTGAACGTGCCCACCTCGACCGCCTGCCGTACGCCGAGCAGCCGGGTCAGGAACGTCAGGAACGCGGCCTGCTCCGGCGCGACCTGCATGACCGCCTCGCCGGGCAGGGCCGCAAGGGTCTCCTCGGCCAGATCCCGGACGACCTCGTCCGGGGTGGATCCGTGGGCCACCAGGTAGGCGTGCAGTTCCGGGGTGAGCGGCAGCGGCTTCGTGGTCATGTCCGGACGTTAGCCGAGATGTTCGATCTCCTGGCCCCCGGGCGCGACCTTCGTCCACAGGTCGACGATGCTCAGGTCCACCTCGGCGAGCAGCCGGCGCAGCAGCGGCAGGGACAACCCCACCACCGTGCCCGGGTCGCCCTCGATCCCGGTCAGGAACGCCCCGCCCAGCCCGTCGATGGTGAACGCGCCGGCCACCGCCAGCGGCTCGCCCGTCGCCACGTACGCGGCGATCTCCTCGTCGCTGATGTCGGCGAAGTGCACAGTGGTCGAGGCGACCGCCTCGGCCTGCGACTCGTGGGTGACGTCGATCAGGCAGTGCCCGGTGTGCAGGACGCCGCTGCGCCCGCGCATCCGCTGCCACCGCCGGGTGGCGTCCACCGCGTCATCGGGCTTGCCGAAGATCTCGCCGTCGAACGCGAGCACCGAGTCGCAGCCCAGCACCAGCGTCCGCTCGTCCGGCGAGGGCCGCAGCCGATCGCGTACGGCCTGTGCCTTCAGCCGGGCCAGCTCCAGGCACAGGTCCTCGGCCCGATCGGTCACCACCTGCGACTCGTCCACACCGCTTACCAGCACGTCGGGCTCGACCCCGGCGGCCTGGAGCAACTTGCGGCGGGCGGGGGACTGCGAGGCGAGCACGAGGCGCACCGGTACGGAGGTCGACACCCCGCCGACGCTACCGGCTGACCTTCGGCGGCGGGTCGTCGGCACGTCGGCGACGCCGCCAGAACAGGTAGCCGCCGCCCGCCGCCACCAGCACACCGAGGGTGGCGAGGCCGCGTGCGGTGCGGGCGCTGTCCCCCTTTTCCGGGGCTGCCTCCGCCGACGCCGGTGGCGTGACGTTCGAGGATTCGAAGCCGAGCGGCGGTACGTCGGCGGTGAGCGCGGCGACGAGGTCGATCACGCCGTAGCCGTACTGGTCGTCGCGGCCGGGCGGTCCCTTGTCGACGGCGGTGGCGGTCAGCCGGTGGGCGACTTCCTGGGCGGGGAGGTCGGGGTACTTGGAGCGGATGAGAGCAGCAGCCCCGGCAACGATCGCCGTCGCGCTGGACGTCCCCGTGCCCTTCGAGTACTTGCCGTCGTAGCTCGTGCTGTAGATATCGACAGCAGGGGCAGCGACATCGACCTTAGACCCTGTGACTGCAATTGGGGCGTGGTTCCCGGCCCGATCGGTACCGCTCACGGCGATGACGCCTTGCTCTGCGGCTGGATAACCGATCGTGGCGGCTTCAGGGAGGTTGCCAACGCCTGCGATAACGACTATGTCGGCGGCTAACGCATTCTTCACTGAGCGGATCAGCCTCTCGCTGGTGACGCCTGCGCTTGAGATGCTTATAACTTCGACATGTTGCGCGACTGCAAAATCTATCGCCTCAGCGAGTTTGTCGGCCTCTCCGTAGTTGTCTGACCTGGACGATACGATTGGAAGGATTTTGGCTTCCGGTGCTATGCCTAGTGCGCCGATCTTTCCATCAGAGCCATGGGCGGCGATGAGCCCGGCCATGGCGGTTCCGTGGCTGTTGGCGTCCTGTAAACCATCTCCTGTGCCCGTCAGCACATTCTTTCCCTTAAGTAGATTTCGGGAGAGGTCTGGATGAGGATCTACGCCAGTATCAGGTACGGCCACATGGACCCCGGCCCCACGAGAGATGTTGTGAGCCTCGTCCACCTTGAGGAAGGCCAGATGCCACTGATCTTGTCGGACTCGCGAAGCATCCTCTGGCGCGACTGGCTGCCCTGTCGGAATCGAGATGAGGCTGACGGCGGCCAAGATTGATAGGGCTATGCGCATGCTAAATCAGTCAACGATCTCGACCGATTGCTGGTCCTGGATCGATGGGGCCGTCGTCGGTTGGAGGTAGCACGACTGGACTAACCCCCTTGTCGGTCTCCCAGGGGTGGTCTGGATCCCATGGTCGAGACGGTCCACCCATCTCGTTTTGGCGACTGGATCGGCTGCTCGTAGAAGGAAAACCGCTAAGAGGTGGTCCGCCCATCGAGCCCATCGCTGAGTTTTTTCCAATTCCGGGGCGCGATCCAGCATTGCCAGTAGGGGCAGTGCCCGCGCCTCCGCCGCCGATGACGCCGCCTACGGGATTCACCCTGCGGGGCGTGGCATTTGGAGAGGATGGCTGGACGAGACCCGGGCCAAATGGTTGACCGATCAATCCGTTCGGCTGGGTACGAGGGAAGACGTTCTTGGGTACCTCGCCTGAAGCCGGTCTGCCCGTGGAGGGGTGAGGTCGAGTATCTCGCAAGGACGGGTTAGCGCCTAGAGCACGAGGAGTGGTGGGCGGAAGGGAGACCGAGTTTGGCAACGATGGGGAAGTCGATGGATTGTTTGGCATGGCAGAACTTGGAGAAGGGGTCAGAGTGGAACCGGCGCCGCCAAGGATCGGTCCGACGCCCATAGCGGGGGGAGTTTGTGGCCCTTGGCTAGAAGCGCCGCCGAGTGGCACTGGCTTCGGTCTTATACTTGGACCTGTCACGGCAACCGGAACGATTGGTGGAACAACAGGTCCGGTGCCGCCGGCCCCATAGACATCTGGGTTATTCGTCTCGATGCCAGGTCGAGGAACAGCCGGCGGGCGCTGGAGCATGACCTGGGCGTTCTGGAGTTCCCCGCTCAACCCCGTCATCAACCCGCGCGCCCGTATGTTCAACTGCTCCAGGTCGTCGTCCGTCACCGGAGGCCGTTCCGGCAACCGGCTGCCGGCTACCGCCTTCGGGTCGGCGATCGTCGCCTCGTACGCCTGCTTCTGCCGCAGCTTCTTCGCGTACTCCTCGTGCAGTGGTTGCAGCTCGGCCCGCGCGCTGCCGATGGCGCGTGCGGCGGCTGCCAGCGCGTCGTAGTTCGCGGCGGCGGCGTCGTGGGTGCGTTGTACGCGGTCGATGAGCTGGTCGAGTTCGGCGATGTACGCCCGCGCGGCGGTGTTGGTCTCCGGCGGCCACGCCTCGGCCAGGCCGCGTCGGTATTCACGCAGGCGGCTCAGGTGGGCCAGGGCGAGGTCGCAGACCTTGCGCCAGCCGGCGACCTGCTTCCACTGGCCGGCGGTGTCCTGGTCCTGCACGCACGCCCACATGCTGAGGACGTCCATCAGCCGCCAGTCGGTCAGCCCGGAGGTGCGTCCGCTGCCCCGTTCGATCACGGCAGGACCACCCGGCTCTGCTCACCGGCGGTGGGGTCGGCCAGTGGCGGCATCGGACGGGCGACGGTGCTCGACGGCCCGGCGAGCGCCCGTTCCACGTCGGCCACGCGGGCGGAGGAGAACGCGTCGGCGTCGCCGTAGCGGGCGGCGATCCGTCCGGCGGCGTCGGCGAGACGGCCGGTCGCGGGTGCGAGATCCCACACCGCGCTCACCGCCGCGGTCTGGGTGTCGTGGTGGGCCTGGAGGAAGTGGACCAGCTCGATGAAGGCGTCGGCCGGGTTGGGCACCGGGGCCTTCATGTCGTCGGCGATGTAGGACAGGTGCGGCGCGTAGTTGCGTGTCACCTCGTCCTGGAGGCGGTCGGCGAACTCCCGCATCTGCCGGATGTCGGCCTCGATGCCGCCGTAGCCGCGCAGCCAGCCGGCTGGCTGGTTGTCCTCCGGGATCATCGGAGCCTCCTGCCCGTCACCACACGGTTTCCCTGAGTGAGGTTAATGGCTCAACCGGGATCCCGGCAGCCCCGCCCGGCGCCGCGATCGGGAGGAGACGTCAGCGGGGCAGGCCGGAGGCCCGCCACGCGCCGGGGCCGGCGACCGGTCCGGCCAGGGCGGGGCGGGCGCTGCGCGCCCACTGCGACACGGGGGCCGGCGCGGCGGCCTGGGCCGGGCGGGTGCGCGCCACGATCGCGCCGACCAGAGCGGCCAGCTCCTCGGCGGTGGGCACGCCACGGACGATCCGCAACAGCGGCTCCTCGGCAGACATGACCCAAGGGTACGCGTCGTGAATTCGACCTTCGCCGTACAGTGGCGTGCCGACGGTGTGAGCGTCGCAGCGGCCGGGTACGGTTTCTGCGATGTCGAACGCTCTCCCCCAACTCGTCGCCGACCGGTACCGGCTTCTCACGCCGCTCGGTCAGGGCGGCATGGGCCGCGTCTGGAAGGCGCGGGACGAGGTGCTGCACCGGGACGTGGCCATCAAGGAACTGGTTCCGCCCCCCGGCCTCACCCCGGAGGAGCGCCGCGAGATGCGGGAGCGCTCGCTGCGTGAGGCGCGGGCGATCGCCCGGCTCAACAACGTCAACGTGGTCCGCATCTTCGACGTGCTGCGCACCGACGGCGATCCGTGGATCGTCATGGAGTACGTGGCGTCGAAGTCGTTGCAGGACACCATCGCCGAGGACGGCCCGGTCACCCCCGCCAAGGCGGTCGAGGTCGGCCTCGGCGTGCTCAACGCGTTGAAGGCCGCGCACAAGGCCGGCATCATGCACCGTGACGTCAAGCCGGGCAACGTGCTGCTCGGCGAGGACGGCCGTGTGGTGCTCACCGACTTCGGCCTGGCCACCATCCCCGGCGACCCCAACGTGACGCGCACCGGCATGGTGCTGGGCTCGCCCGCGTACATCTCCCCGGAGCGGGCCCGCGACGGCACGGCCGGTCCGGAGGCGGACCTCTGGTCGCTCGGCGCCACGCTCTACGCGGCGGTCGAGGGCAAGTCGCCGTACGCGCGCCCGTCGGCCATCGCCACGCTCGCCGCGCTCGCCACCGAGCCGATGCCGCCACCGCGCAACGCCGGGCCGCTCAAGCCGGTGCTCCAGGGCCTGCTGCGCAAGGACCCGGACGAGCGGATCACCGCCGAGGTGGCGGAGCGCATGCTGCGCAAGGCCGCCGGTCGCCGGGCCAAGAGCATCTCGCTGCTGGACGGCGTACGCCGGCCCGGGCCGAACGGCCCGCGTGTGCCGCGCCCACCGCTGGTGCCCGCGCCGCGCCCGGCCGACCAGGCCGAACGCGCCGCGTCCGGAGTCGCCGTAACCGGGGGTACGGCGGCAGCCGCCGACCCGGCGGCGCAGGTGCCGGCGCCCACCTCGGACGCCGGGCCCACCGCGAAGGTGACCCCGCCGCCCGCGGACCCGACGGCGAAGCTCGACCCCGCGCCGCCGGTCGACGACACGCGGGTGGACGAGAACGGCGTCGACCCGGCGCTGGACGAGACGCGGCTCGACGGCGAGCCGGTCGCCGACACCGCCGCGCCGGTGAGCCCGGCCGTGTCCGGCTCGGCACCGGTCAGCCCGGCTCCGGTGCAGGAGACGCCGTCGACCGGCCGGGCGACGGTGCTGCCGGTCGAGAAGTCCGCGTCCAACCGGCGCAACCTGCTGATCGGCGCGCTGGTCGTGCTGCTGCTCGTCGGCCTGGTGGTGGCCGTGCCGCTGCTGAACAACGGTGACGACGGCGACGGCGGTGAGCCGACTGCAGGCACCTCGGCGCCGGCGGCGCCGCCCGCGCCGAGCGAGAGCGCGTCGCCGAGCGCCCCGGCGACCAGTGCCTCGGCCGGCCCCACGCCGTCGGCCAGCCCGTCGGCCAGCCCGTCGGCCTCGGGGTTCACGCTGCCGGCCGGATGGCGCCTCTACACCGGCCCGAACGGCTTCAAGGTGCCGATCCCGGAGAACTTCCAGGCCCGGGTCGGCGGTGACAACGTCGTGCTCTACGAGGTCGGCGGCAGCCGCCGGGTGCTGTTCGTCCAGTGGACGTCGGACCCGAAGCCCGATGCGTACGCCGACTGGAAGGGCCAGGAGCCGTACCGCGCTTCCCGCGTCCGGGACTACGAGCTGGTCGACATCACCAAGTGCGACCCCTACTTCCGCACCTGCGCCGACTGGGACTGGCTGGAGACGCGCAACGGCGACACCCGCTTCCACGTGCGCAACCGTGGTGTGGCGACCGCCAGCAACCGGGGCTTCGCCTTGCGCTGGGAGGTGCCGGCGAAGGACTGGGACGCCAACCTGGCGAACTGGGAGATCATCACCAAGGGCTTCGTGCCGGACCGCAAGAACTGACCGGGAATCCCGCCGGTCACGAAACCCGCTCGCATGGCTTTCCGTCCTCGTGGGTATGAACCCCTCCGGCGACGGAAGGAGGCGCGACATGGGTTACCGACGGAGGTACACCGGCCCGCGGCTGGCACTGTGGATGCTCGTTGCGCTCGGCGACGTCGTACTGCTCCTGATCAGCGCCGGCCTGTCCGCGCCGGTCGCGGTCCTCGGCGTGCTGACGCTCACGGCCGCAGGTGTGGCGGCGTGGCGTCTGACGCGCCGGACGCCGGTGCCCGTTCCGGCCACCGCGCGCCGCAGAGCCTGACCTCGGGTACGACGACAGGGGGACCGCCCCGTGAGGAGGCGGTCCCACCCGTGTCCGCCGTACGTCAGGTGTTGTTGGCCAGGGCGATCAGCCGGCTGCGGTCACCGTTCCAGTAGTTGCGGTCGACGTTGCCGCTGATCCCGGAGACGGTACCCGAGTCGGTGTACTGCCAGAAGCTCCAGAACGGCGCGCCGGCCGGCAGCGTGCCGGGCGAGCTGGCCCAGCGGGCGAGCCACAGCGGGTGGTTGGCCCACGGACCGGTCCAGCTTCCCGTGCACTGGTTCCACCAACTCGTCGTGGTGTAGATGACCGCGTACCGGCCGGTGCGGGAGCGGTAGGTGTTCAGGAAGTCCTGGATCCAGTTGCGCATGCCGGTGGTGCTCAGGCCGTAGCAGTAGCCGCCGCTGTACGGATTGCCCTCGATGTCCAGCGCGGCGGGAAGCGTACGGCTGTCCGCCGACCAGGCGCCACCGTTGCTGGCCAGGTAGTTGGCCTGGGTGGAGCCGGCGGAGATGTTCGGCCGGGCGAAGTGGTACGCCCCGCGGATCACCCCGGCGTTGTAGGCGTTGACGTAGTTCGCGTTGAAGTTCGGGTCCTTGTAGCTCGTGCCCTCGGTCGCCTTGATGAACGCGAACTGGATGCCGGAGTTGCGCACGCTGGTCCAGTTGATGCTGCCCTGGTAGCGGGAGACGTCGATCCCGGGCGTGGTCGCGGCGGCGGCCGGTCCGGCGGTCGCCACGAGGGCCGCGGCCGCGGTGGCGGCGGCGGCCAAGCCGGCAGCGAGAAGTCGGCGTACGGAGAGTCTGGTACGGGCCATGGTTGCCTCCAGAGGGACGTCCGTCTATTGACGCCTATCTTTGGAGCTAAGTGCCCTAGATCGCAACAGGAGGAAAGGAAACTTTCATCGACCGGCGTCGTTCGCCCAGGTGGCGTGGCGATGGCGGATCAGCGGAGCGCGCTCGGGTCGATCGCCCAGCGGAACGGCTCGGTAACACTGAGCGTCTCGCCGGCCTTGGCGACGGCATCCTCGACGTAGTGCCCGCCGTCGAGCCGGTGCAGCCGCAGCGAGTGGCTGTCGCCGTCCTGCTCGACCAGCAGGTACCACGGGATTCGGGCGATCGCGTAGAGCTGCATCTTCAACACCCGGTCGGCAGCGGCATTGCCGGGCGAGACGATCTCGCAGATCAGTCGTACCTCGCCCGCTTCGATCACGATGCCCTCGTCGTCTGTGTCCGCGACGACGACGTCCGGGATGACCATGCGGTCGATGCCGAGCCGGACGTTCACCGCCTCGAACACCAGCAGCCCGAGCGGTCGGGCTGCCCGGCGCAGGCTGTCCACGAGGTTCCAGGACACCAGTTGGTGCCTCTTGCTCGGGGCAGGGCTCACGATCAGGCTCCCGTCGAGCAGTTCGATACGGTCGTGGCTGTCACCCAGCGCGAGGTAGTCGGCCTCGGTCCACGGCTCGACGTGCGAGCTGTAGGGCTCCAAGGGAGCTGCGCTCACCGACCTCACCTCCGCTTCGGCACCTCGTCCGATCAGTCTCACACTCTATGAGACTCGGCCGGTCGAACGACACGGCTCGGGGCGGTAGGCTCCCCGCCCATGCCCCTGATCGACGGTCTCACCACGCTCTGGGACACGCTCATGAGCGCCCAGCCGGACCCGCCGCCGCTGCTCGTGGTGCTCACCGCCGCGGTCGCGCTCGCGGTGGTCGTGGCCCGGCTGCCCTGGCGGATCGCCCGCAACGCGGTGACCATCGCGCACGAGGGCGGCCACGCGCTCGTCGCGCTGCTCACCGGCCGGCGGCTGCACGGCATCCGGCTGCATTCCGACACCTCCGGGCTCACGCTCTCCGCCGGCCGTCCCACCGGGCCCGGCATGATCCTCACGCTGCTCGCCGGGTACGTCGCGCCGTCGCTGCTCGGCCTGGGCGGCGCGTGGCTGCTGGCCGGCAACCGGATCACGCTGCTGCTCTGGCTGGCGGTGGCGCTGCTGCTGGCCATGCTGGTGCTGATCCGCAACCTGTTCGGCGTGCTGTCGCTGCTGGTCACCGGCGGCGCGGTGCTCGCCGTCTCCTGGTACACCTCGCCCGAGGTGCAGGCCGCGTTCGCCTGGACGTCGGTGTGGTTCCTGCTGTTCGGCGGCGTACGGCCGGTGTTCGAGCTGCACCGGCAGCGCGCCCGGGGCCGGATGCCGCAGTCCGACGCCGACCAGCTCGGCCGGATCACGCCGTTCCCGGCGCTGTTCTGGGTGGGCCTGTTCCTGGTGGTCTGCCTCGGCGCGCTGGCCGCCGGCGCGCTGCTACTGGCCGGACCGATCCTGGCCGACCTGGGCCTCACCGCCTGACCACCGCCGCCCGGCGTCGCGCCGCAACGAGCCGCGCAGCGGCGCCCGCAGCCGAGCCGCACCGCGTCGCTCAGCGTGCCGCCTCCCGGCAGGGCAGAATCGGATCCGTGCGATACGTGATCATCGGAGCGGGCGCGGTCGGCGGCACCATCGGCGTACTCCTGGCCGACGCCGGCCACGACGTGACGCTCGTGGCCCGCGGCGCGCATCTGGACGCGCTGCGGGAGCGGGGTCTGACGCTGCGCACTCCGGACCGTGACGTGACCGGCCGGCTCCCGGCGGTGGCCGGGTCGGACGGGCCGCCGCTGCCCGCCGACACCGCACTGGTCCTCACCGTGAAGTCGCAGGACACGGTGGCCGCGCTCGACACCTGGGCGGACGCCCCGGTCGAGGGCGGCGGCACGGCGGGCGAACGGCTGCCGGTCGTGCTGGCCCAGAACGGCGTGGCCAACGAGCCGGCCGCGCTGCGGCGCTTCGCCCGCGTACACCCGGTGTGCGTGTGGCTGCCCGCCACCCACCTGGAGCCGGGCGTGGTGGTCGCCAACGGCCACCCACATCCGGGCATGCTGCACATCGGCCGCTACCCGAGCGGCGCCGACGACACCAGCCGCGCGGTCGCCGCGGACCTGACCACCGCCGGGTTCGTCGCGGCGGTGCGCGACGACGTGATGCGCTGGAAGTACGGCAAGTTGCTCGCCAACCTCGGCAACGGCCTCCAGGCGCTGCTCGGCCGGGACGTCCCCGAGTCGCTGTCGAAGCGGGTACGCGCCGAGGGTCAGGCGGCGCTCGCCGCGGCGGGCATCGCCCACACCACCGTCGAGGAGGAGGCCGCCGAACGCGGCGACCGGGTGTCGCACCGGCCGGTGGGCGGCGCGGAGCGCTCCGGCGGCTCCACCTGGCAGAGCCTGGCCCGGGGCGCGGGCTCGGTCGAGACCGACCACCTCAACGGAGAGATCGTGTTGCTCGGGCGCCTGCACGGCGTGCCGACCCCGGCCAACGCGGCGGTGCAGACCGCGGTACGCCGGGCGGTCCGCGACCGGATCCCGGCCGGTGGCTTCCCGCTCGGCGAACTGGAGAAACTGGTCGGCTGAGCGGGCAACCCGCACCGCGCCGCCAGGCGTGTCCCCTCACGAACACGGGGAGGTGGCAGGTGCCCGACAGCGACGGCTTCGACGAGTTCTACCGGGGCAGCCGGCAACGGCTGCTCGGCTTCGTCTACGTGCTCACCGGCGACCTCGCCGAGGCGCAGGACGCCGTGCAGGAGGCGTACATCCGGGCCTGTCAGCGGTGGTCCACGGTGCGCGGGTACGACGACCCGGAGGCGTGGACACGGGTGGTGGCGAGCCGGATCGCGGTGAGCCGCTGGCGCAGCCTGCGCAGCCGGGCGCGCGCCTACCTTCGGCACGGCGCCGAGGAGAGCATGCCGGCGCCGAGCACCGACACGGTGGAGGTGGTGACCGCGTTGCGGCGGCTGCCCGAAGAGCAACGTGTCGCTCTCGCGCTGTACTACCTGCTCGGCATGCCGGTCGCCGAGGTCGCCCGGGAGACCGCCGCGCCGGTCGGCACGGTGAAGGCGCGGCTGTCCCGGGGCCGAGCCGCCCTGGCCGAACTGCTCACGGTTGTGGATCTGGAGGAGCCCGCCGATGCGTGACGACGACCTGGCATTCATCGACTCGATGCAGCGGGACCTGCGCAACGTCCGCTGGGCGGAACCGGCCGAGCTGCGGGCACGCGCCAGGCGTCGCAGCCGCCGCGCGGTGGCCGCCGCGGCGGTGGCGGTGCTCGCGCTCACCTCCGGGGCCGCGTTCGTGGTGTCCGGCCATGCCGCCCCACCGGCACCGGCACCGGTCGCCGCCATCCCGTCGGCGACCCCGTGGAGCGCCACCGACGTGCCCGCCGAGGTGCTGCTGCAACCGGTCGACCTGCGGCCGGCCGGCATCACCCCGTGGAGCGACGCCGGTCTCGAGGAGGAGATCCGGCTGGACCAGATGCTGGAGTTCTGCCGGCAGGATCAGGGTCTGCGGACGGAGTGGGTGAAGTCCCGCTACTCGCGGTCGACGACCCTCCTGCGGCAGCGGCCGGGCACCACCGACCCGTCGGAATGGCAGGCGGCGGCCCTTCAGGATGTCTACCGGCTCGCGGCGCAGGACGGCGAGCGGCTGTTCGACGGTCTGCCCGCGCTGCTGGCGCCCTGCCGCGCGTGGCGATCCGCCGGCCCGGTGGAGTGGAAGGGCAAGCGGATCCAGGCGGAGGTCGTCCACTCCTGGCAGATGGTCGACAGCGGCTTCGCGGGAGACGAATCGGTGCTCGTGCGGCACACCGTCGGGCAGGGCCGGCGGCTGGACACTGGAGCGTCGCTCGGCGCCGCGAGCCCGCCGAGCGATCAGGCGGTGGTGCGGGTCGGGGATCTCGTCACGGTGCTGCGCACCGGACCGGGCGGTGACGAGGTGGCACTGCGGGATCTGGCCCGGGTCGCGGCCGAGCGACTGTGCGTGGCCGCGAACCCGGGCTGCTGACGCCGGTGCCCCGCCGCTGAACCGGCGGGGGCACCCGGCGCGTCACAGCGGGATGTTGCCGTGCTTCTTCGGCGGCAGCGTCTCGCGCTTGGTGCGCAGCACCCGCAGCGCCCGCACGATCTGGGTACGCGTCTCGTGCGGCGGGATCACCCCGTCGACGTAGCCGCGCTCCGCGGCGATGTACGGGTTGGCGAGCGTGTCCTCGTACTCGGCGATCTTCTCGGCGCGGACGGCGGCCGGGTCCTCGGCGTTCGCCAGCTCCGAGCGGTAGAGGATGTTCACCGCACCCTGCGCGCCCATCACCGCGATCTGCGCGGTCGGCCAGGCGAAGTTCAGGTCCGCGCCGAGGTGCTTGGAGCCCATCACGTCGTACGCGCCGCCGTACGCCTTGCGGGTGATGACTGTGACCTTCGGGACGGTGGCCTCGGCGTACGCGTAGATGAGCTTCGCACCGCGCCGGATGATGCCGTCCCACTCCTGGCCGGTGCCGGGCAGGAAGCCGGGCACGTCCACGAAGGTGAGCACCGGGACGTTGAACGCGTCGCAGGTGCGCACGAACCGGGCCGCCTTCTCCGACGCGGCGATGTCGAGCGTGCCGGCGAAGTGCATCGGCTGGTTCGCCACCACGCCGACCGGGCGCCCCTCGACGCGGCCGAAGCCGACCACCATGTTCTGCGCGTACAGCGGCTGCACCTCGAGGAACTCGCCGTCGTCGAGCACGTGCTCGATGACCCGGTGCATGTCGTACGGCTGGTTGGCCGAGTCCGGGATCAGCGTGTCCAGTTCCCGGTCGGAGTCGGTGACCTCGAGGATCGCGGGGGCGTCGAAGACCGGCGGCTCGTCCAGGTTGTTCGACGGCAGGTACGACAGCAGCGCCTTGACGTACTCGATCGCGTCCTCCTCGTCGGTGCCGAGGTAGTGCGCGTTGCCGCTGCGGGCGTTGTGGGTCCGGGCGCCGCCCAGCTCCTCCATGCCCACGTCCTCGCCGGTCACCGTCTTGATCACGTCGGGGCCGGTGATGAACATGTGCGAGGTCTGGTCGACCATGACGGTGAAGTCGGTGACCGCCGGGGAGTAGACGGCTCCGCCCGCGCACGGGCCCATGATGAGCGAGATCTGCGGGATGACGCCGCTGGCCCGGACGTTGCGGAAGAAGATCTCGCCGTAGAGGCCGAGTGACGCCACGCCCTCCTGGATCCGCGCGCCGCCGGAGTCGTTGATGCCGACGACCGGGCAGCCGGTCTTCATGGCCAGGTCCATCAGCTTGACGATCTTCTCGCCGAAGACCTCGCCGAGGGAGCCGCCGAAGACGGTGAAGTCCTGCGCGAAGACGCAGACCTGCCGGCCGTCCACGGTGCCGTAGCCGGTCACCACGCCGTCGCCGTACGGGCGGGTCCTCTCCAGCCCGAAGTTGGTCGAGCGGTGCCGGGCGAACTCGTCCAGCTCGATGAACGAGCCCTCGTCGAGGAGCATCTCGATCCGCTCGCGGGCGGTCTTCTTGCCCCGCGCGTGCTGCTTCTCGACCGCGCGTGCCGACCCGGCGTGCACCGCCTCGTCGAGCCGTCGCTCCAGGTCCGCCAGCTTGCCGGCGGTCGTGTGGATGTTGAACCCGGTCTCGGTAGTCACCAGGGGAATATAACGATGGTTCAGGTCGAAGAGGCTGTGCAGTGCGCCTCACTCGGGCCGTAGGCTGGCGGGATGCCCGGCTCGCCGTACACCGATCTGGACCGACCGCCGCTGTCGGCGGCCCGGCTGCGGCGCGCGCTCGTCGCGCCGCACGGGCCCTGGCGCCGGTTGGAGCTGCTGGCCGAGACCGGCTCGACGAACGCGGACGTGGTGGCCGCGGCCCGGGCCGGTGAGCCGGAGGGCCTGGTGGTGGTCGCCGAGCGGCAGACCGCGGGCCGCGGCCGGCGGGGCCGCGTCTGGCAGTCGCCGCCGCGCGCGGGTCTCGCGACGAGCGTGCTGCTGCGGCCCGGTGAGGCGGTCGCGGAGCGTGGCTGGCCGCCGGTGCCCGCCACCGGGTACGGCTGGCTGCCGCTGCTCGCCGGTGTCGCGCTGGCCGAGGCGGTACGCCTGCTGGCCGAGCTGGACGCGCGGCTGAAATGGCCCAACGACCTGCTGGTGGACGGCGCGAAGTGCGCCGGGGTGCTGGCTGAGGCGGTGCCGGGGGAGAGCGACCGGCCGCCCGCGATCGTGGTCGGTGTCGGGCTGAACGTGACGCTGCGCGCCGACGAGCTGCCGGAGAACCCGAGCGGCCTGCCCGCCACCTCGCTCCAGCTCGCCGGCGCGACCGCCACCGACCGGGATCCGCTGCTGCGGGCGCTGCTGCGCTCGCTCGCCGACTGGTACGAGCGCTGGCGTGACGCCGGTGGCGACGCGGAGGCCAGTGGGCTGCGCGAGGCGTACCTGGCGGGGTGCGCCACCGTCGGCCGCCGGGTGCGGGTGCTGCTGCCCGACGGCCGCGAGGCGCACGGCACCGCCACCGGCGTGGACGCCGACGGGCAGCTCCTGGTCGAGACGGACGCCGAGACGCTGCGGCTCGCGGCGGGCGACGTGCTGCACCTGCGGTGAAAGAAGGGGCACCTTCTTAACGCCTCCGGTAGAGGAAGGGCCCCCTGTTAACAAAGCGCGGGCAGCCGCCCGCACAATCCACGGGCGGCCGCCCGCGCGGCCGATGCCGGCCGGGTGCGGCGACCGGTTACGGTCAGCGCGTCCGGTTCTGCGAGGAGGTTCCGCCGTGGCGTTCCCCGAAGACGTGCTCACCGAGGACGAGCACGTCGTGTTGCACCTGCACCCGCACTGGAAGGCCCTGATCCGGCCGGTCCTGGTGCTGGTGCTCGCCGTCGCGGCGGTCGTCGCCGGGTGGCTCCTGCTGCCCGACGGCAGCGGCGGCACGATCGCGCTCTACGCGATCGCGGTGGCCGGTCTGCTGCTGGTGTTGTGGCTGGGGCTGTGGCCGTTCCTGGTCTGGCGCACCACGCACTATCTGTTCACGAACGAGCGGGTGCTGCTCCAGCAGGGGGTGCTGTCGCGCAACCGGCGGGATCTGCCGCTGACCCGGATCAACGACCACGCCATGCACCAGCGTTTCGTGGAGCGGCTGCTCGGCTGCGGCACGCTGACCATCGAGTCGGCGGGTGAGCGCGGCCAGTCGGTGCTGCACGACGTGCCGGGCGTGGACAAGGTGCAGACGAAGCTCTACGAGCTGGTCGAGGCGCACCACGACAAGCACAGCCTGGGCGACGGTGAGATGCGCGAGATCCTGGCCGACATGGCCGAGGGCAAGTCCACGCGCGACCAGCCCTGACCCGCCGACGGAGAGGCCGGCACCCCTGACGGGGTGCCGGCCTCTCGTCGTTCAGCGGCGGGCGCGGCGGGGCTGGAGTTCCGCGGCGAGTTCGGCGTCCAGGTCGGTGCCGAGCGCGCCACCGAGTCCGGCGTCCGCCGGTGCGGGGCGGCCCCGCGGTGGCGGGAAGCCGGCCGCCCGGCCGGCACCCGGACGCGGTTCCTCCTCCTCCAGCTCGCTGACCGACTCGGCCAGCTCGGCCACCGGGTCCATCTCGGCGACGTTGTCCCACTCGTCACGCGGCACCGAATGCCACGTCTCCTCGGCGTGCTTGGGGACCGGCTGGAAGACGAACGTCCGGTAGGACCAGAAGCGGAAGAGCGTGGCCAGCAGGACACCGACGGTCTTGGCGACGTTCAGCGCGAGCAGGCCGTGTACGCCGAGGCCGTACTTGGCCAGGGCCAGGACGCCCAGCTCGATGACCAGACCCGCGCCGTTGAAGAGGAAAAACAGGGCGTATTCGCGCCGCAGTGCCGATTTCGGTCGATCGCGGTACGTCCAGTGACGATTCATCAGATACGACGTGATCGTGGCGACGATGGTCGCGATCACTGTCGCCTTCAGTTGGCCGTCGCGGAAAACCGTGAGTGCCAGAGCATTGAACACCGCGTAATTGATGACGGTGTTGATGCCGCCGACGATGCCGAATTTGAGCGCCTCGTGGATGAACTTCTGCCAGCGCTCGGGCAGCAGACGGACTCCAGGCATGCGGAACACCTTAGGCAGTTGGCTGGGCCGGCTGGGCCCGGCGGGTCGGGATGGGCGGTTCGTCACGCCCCGGACTCTCGGTCGTGGCTCGTTGCCGGAACGGGAGGTGTTCCCGCCTCGACGAAGACGAACCGTCGGTACGACCAGAACCGGAAGAGCGTGCCCAGGCCGGTGCCGACCACGAAGCTGGCGATGTTGTCGGCCAGGGGGGTCTGGAACACCGCGGGCCAGATCGCGCCCAGACCGTAGTGGCTGATCGCCAGGCAGGCCACCGCGATGCCGAGGCCGACCGCGTTGAAGAAGAAGAACAGCGCGTACTCGCGGGCCGGGTTCGACCGCTGCCGGTGCCGCCAGGTCCAGAACCGGTTGCCGAGGAAGGCGACTGTCGCGGCGATCACCGTGGAGACGGTCTTCGCGGCCAGTGGAGCCATGTCCCGGCCGCTGGACAGGTAGTTGAAGAGGATGAAGTCCACGACGAAGGCGAAGCCGCCGACGGTGGCGAACTTGCTCAGTTCATGGATCAGGTGGCCGAAACGGTCGAGCAGTGCTCCGATCGGACCCCGGCGGGTCTGCGGAGCGCCCGGTTGGTCTCCGGTCATCGTCGCGGCCACCCGCCGAGAGTACCGGTTGCGCGGTAACCGGGCGGACTGCAACGGCGAGTCGGCCACGACGGCTTCGCCGCGGCCGTCGCGCTCGGGCCCGCCGGGGTCGCCAGGGGCGCGGCCCGTTCTCGATGTCCGTGACCAGAGCGTAACGCGCTGTGCGAATCTGTGGAGCGCATCACCGAATCGTCTTCCGCGACAGGTTCGTACGCTTCCCCGCGATCGGACGTCGTGATCACTCCGGTGCCGGACCCGGCCGTCGGAGGTTCACCGCAGGATTTGCGTGAAACTGCGCGCGAAAGCGGGTATCAGATCGTGATGCCGCAGCGTGGCCGTACCTTGTGCAGTTCTTCACAACCAGTCCCACTGACTGACAGGGCAGTCCGGTTTACGCTGAGCCCAATCCCAGGTTTCCACGAGGCGGCGTACCAGCCCGCCGGAACTCGTGCACCCCATAGATCGGTCAGCGTCGACCACAAGGAGAAGTGACATGGTTGCTCCGGCTGCTGTTCGGGGTATCGATCAGGCCCCGACGTCCCACCCCAAGCTGCTCGCCTGGGTCCGTGAGGTCGCGGAACTGACCACCCCGGACCGCGTGGTCTGGGTGGACGGGTCTGATGAGGAGTGGCGCCGCCTCACCGACGAACTCGTCGAAAGCGGCACCCTGATCCGCCTGAATCCCGAGAAGAAGCCCAACTCGTTCTACGCGCGTACCGACCCCACGGACGTCGCCCGGGTGGAGGAGCGCACCTTCATCTGCTCCGTCGACGAGGCGGACGCCGGCCCCACCAACAACTGGATGGCGCCGGCCGAGATGAAGCGGACCATGACGGAGCTGTACCGCGGCAGCATGCGCGGGCGCACCATGTACGTCATCCCGTTCTGCATGGGCCCGGTCGAGGCCGAGAACCCCATGTTCGGCGTGGAGATCACCGACAGCCCGTACGTCGTCGCCTCGATGCGGATCATGACCCGGATGGGGTCGTCGATCCTTTCGGCCATGGGCGACGACGCCGACTTCGTGCACGCGCTGCACTCCATCGGCGCCCCGCTCGCGCCGGGCGAGCAGGACGTGGCGTGGCCGTGCAACGAGACCAAGTACATCTCGCACTTCCCGGAGACCCGGGAGATCTGGTCGTACGGCTCCGGCTACGGCGGCAACTCGCTGCTCGGCAAGAAGTGCTACTCGCTGCGTATCGCCAGCGTGATGGGGCGCGACGGGGGCTGGCTGGCCGAGCACATGCTGATCCTCAAGATCACCTCGCCGGAGGGCAGGGTCTACCACATTGCGGGCGCCTTCCCGTCGGCCTGCGGCAAGACCAACCTCGCCATGCTGGAGCCGACCATCCCGGGCTGGAAGGTCGAGACCATCGGCGACGACATCGCCTGGATGCGGTTCGGCGCGGACGGCCGCCTCTACGCGATCAACCCCGAGTACGGCCTGTTCGGCGTAGCCCCCGGTACGGACTGGAAGACGAACGCCAACGCCATGCGGACGCTGGACCGCGGCAACTCCGTCTTCACCAACGTGGCGCTCACCGACGACGGCGACATCTGGTGGGAGGGCATGGGTGAGCCGCCGGCGCACCTGATCGACTGGAAGGGCAACGACTGGACGCCGGAGAGCGAGAATCTCTCCTCGCACGCGAACAGCCGTTTCTGCACCCCGATCACGCAGTGCCCGATCCTGGCCGACGACTACTACGACCCGAACGGCGTGCCGATCGACGCGATCCTGTTCGGTGGCCGACGGCGGGACACCATCCCGCTGGTGACCGAGGCCCGCGACTGGGTGCACGGCGTCTACATGGGCGCCACGCTCTCCTCGGAGACGACCGCCGCCGCCTCCGGCGCGGTCGGCGTGGTCCGCCGCGACCCGATGGCCATGCTGCCGTTCATCGGTTACCACGCCGGCGACTATTTCCGGCACTGGATCGAGATGGGCAAGGGCGCGGACGGCGACGAGGCCAAGCTGCCCAAGATCTACTACGTGAACTGGTTCCGCAAGGACGCCGAGGGCAACTTCCTCTGGCCGGGCTTCGGCGAGAACTCCCGTGTGCTCAAGTGGGTCATCGAGCGGCTGGAGGGCCGGGCCGAGGCTGTCGAGACGCCGATCGGCATGGTCCCGGCGCAGGACGCGCTCGACGTCGAGGGTCTGGACATGACCCCCGAGGACGTCCGGATCGCGCTGAAGGTCGACGCGGACGAGTGGCGCAACGAGCTGCCGCTGGTCACCGAGTGGTTCGAGAAGTTCGGGGACAAGCTCCCCGGCGTGCTCTGGGCGGAGCTGGACGCGCTGCGCGCCCGGCTGGACGCGGAGCCGCAGAGCTGACAGGTGTGCCCGTTGCCCCCACCGGGCAACATCGGATGCCATGAGGACGGCCGCTGAACCTGTCGAGGTCCGGCGGCCGTCCGCCGTCCGGGCGCTCACCACGCTGCTCGCCGTGACCGCGGCGGCCACCGTCGTGGTCGAGCTGCTCAACTACTGGTACGCCCCGGAGCAGGAGTTCGGTCTGGCCGTACGCACCGGCTGGGCGATGCTCCGGTCCCTCGGCTTCCTGCTGCTGATCGGTCAGGTGAACAAGGGCCGGGTGGGCGCCCGGCCGTTCGGGCTGATTCTGGCCGTGACCACGATCTTCGCGGTCGGGCGGTTGATCGTGCCCCGGCAGGGGGTGCCCGCGCTGCCCGGCCTGATCGGGTTCGCTGTCCTCACCGCGCTCTGCGTCGCCGTGGTGGTGCTGCTCTACCGCTCCGAGACGATCCGCGCGCACCTGGTCCGGCACCGCAAGGGCCTGGTCGTCGAGGGCGGGACGATCGCCTGGCGGGAGATGACGCCGAAGCGCCCGCAGGCGAACGGCTGGCTGCTCACCGCCCGGGTCGCGGCGTTCACCTACAGCCCGCTGATGCTGGTGCCGGCACTCGTCGCGACGGGTGCCGTGCTGGACGGGCGGCTGGCCGCCGTACCGGCGGTGATCCTCTGGTTCGGCGCGGGCATCGCGGTCAGCTACGCCGTGCTGTTCTGCACCGCCTTCCTGTTGCGCGACAAGGCCTGGGCGCGGAAGGGCCTGGTGGCCGTCACGCTCGGCGTCCTGGCGATCGACCTGCCGCTGTGCTGGTGGCTGCTGGGCACCGACGGCCTGATCCGCGACGGCGCCCCGATCGTCACCGCCGCCGCCCTCACCCTCTACTCCCTCCGCCGAGCCACCCGAACCCGCCCGCACCCCGTTGATGATGAAGGTGGCGGCGAATTCGAACTCCGTTGATGCCGTCAACCTCATGATCGACGCCCCGGGGCGGGGCGCGGCGGGGCAGGATGAGGGGGTGTGGGACGTCGTGGTGGTGGGGGCGGGGCCGGCCGGAGCAGCCGCGGCGATCGGTGCGCGGCGTGCGGGCGCGACGCGGGTGCTGCTGCTCGACCGGTCCGACTTCCCCCGGGACAAGGCCTGCGGAGACGGCATCGCCGCGCACGCGCTGGACGTCCTCGCCGAGCTGGGCGTGACCGGCGCGGTCGACGGCTACCCGCCACTGCCCGCGCTGCGCCTCGTCGGCCCCGGTGGCGGCACGGTCGCCCGGACGCTGCCCCGGCCCGCGTACACGGTGCCCCGCCAGGTGTTCGACGCACGCCTGGTCGCGGCGGCGGTGGCCGCGGGCGCGGAGTTGCGGCGGCACACCGTACGGCGGATGGAGATCGCCGCCGACCGGGTGGTGCTCGACGGCGAACTGTCGGCGCGGGCGGTGGTGGGTGCGGACGGCGCCGGATCGGTGGTACGGCGCGCGCTCGGCCACCCGGTCAACCCGGACCGGCACCTGGCCCTCGCGATCCGGGGCTACGCGCCCGCGCCGGCCGGGCCGCCCGAACAACTCATCGTCACCTCGGCGGCGCGCTGGCCCGCGTACACCTGGGCCTTTCCGATCGGCGACGGTCGCGCGAACGTCGGGTACGGGGAGGTGCTGCGCGGCGAGCCGCTGACCCGGGCGCACCTGCTGGACCGGATGGCCGCGCTGCTGCCCGGCGTCGACCCGGCCACGGTGACCGGCCTGCGGGCGCACCACCTGCCGCTGTCCACCCACCGACCGGCACCCGGCCGGGGGAGGGTGCTGCTGGCCGGGGACGCGCTGTCGCTGATCAACCCGTTCACCGGTGAGGGCATCTTCTACGCGCTGCGCTCCGGGGCGCTCGCCGGCGCGGCGGCGGCCGGCTCGCCCGCCGAGGCCGCCCGGGTGTACGCCGCCGCGCTGCGCGCCCGGCTCGGCACCCACCTGCGGCACAGCTCGGTCGCGGCGTGGCTGGCCCGGCGGCGCCGGGTGGTCGACGCGGTGGTCGGCGCGGCCCGGCGGGACGAGCGCGTCTACCGCACGGTGGTGGAGCTGGGACTCGGCGACGGCCGGCTGGACGCCCGCACCCTGATGGCGATCGGGGCGGACCTGCCGCGACCGCGCCGGACCGGCTCACCGTCAGGTGATATGCCACCGAGACACTGATCTCTCCCGCGGGTCGCTACCCTGCAAGGTGATGACTCTGCGGAAACTCCTCTACTCCGTGTACGAGCGCCGGCTGACGGCGAAGCTCGCGGGCAAGCCCGTACCCGCGCACGTCGGCGTGATGTGCGACGGCAACCGCAGATGGGCCCGGGAGATGGGCTTCGTCGACCCGAACGACGGCCACCGGATGGGCGCCGAGCGGATCAAGGAGCTGCTCCGGTGGTGCGACGCGGCCGGCGTCGGGCACGTCACCCTCTGGCTGCTCTCCACCGACAACCTCTCCCGTCCGGCCGCCGAACTGGATCCGCTGCTCCAGATCATCGAGGACCTCACCACCGAGCTGGCCGAGGAGGGCAACCCCTGGCGGCTACGGATGGTCGGCGCGCTCGACGTGCTGCCGGCGCAGCACGCCGCCGCGCTCAAGGCCGCCGAGGAACGCACCCGCGACCGCGACGGCGGGGCTCAGGTCAACATCGCGGTCGGGTACGGCGGGCGGCGCGAGATCGCCGACGCGGTCCGCTCGCTGCTGCTGGAGCACGCGGCGAACGGCGGCACGATCGAGGAGCTGGCCACGTCGATCGACGTCGACCACATCTCCGAGCACCTGTACACGAAGGGGCTGCCGGACCCGGATCTGATCATCCGGACCAGTGGCGAGCAGCGGCTCTCCGGTTTCATGCTCTGGCAGAGCGCGCACTCGGAGTTCTACTTCTGCGAGCTGAACTGGCCCGACTTCCGCAAGGTCGACTTCCTGCGGGCCCTGCGCTCCTACGCCACCCGTCAACGCCGCTTCGGCAGCTGACCCCGCCCCGCCACCGTCAGCGGAGGTGGGGCAGGGCGGCGGTGAGGAAGTCGGCCAGGGCCGCCGGGGAGTCCAGGGTCAGGTCGGCGGCGTCGGCCACCTCGTGACCGGTCTCCGGGTTGGCGACGGCGACGCAGATGCCGAGGAAGTCGGGATCGGCGGCGGCGCGGGCGCGCAGCGCGGCGAACGCCTTGATGTCGGAGACGTCGTCGCCGAAGTACCAGGCGCCACCGGCGTCCCGGACCGTCTCGCCGATCACCATGCCCTTGTCCCGGTCGACCGGGGGCTTGAGTTCCAGCACCATCCGGCCCGGCTGGGCGCGCAGGCCCAGCCGCTCGGCCTGGGCCCGGCCCCACTCCTGCACGAGGTCGCCGAGATGCGGGGCGGTACGCCAGTGCAGCGCCACGGACAGCCGCTTGAACTCGACGAGCGTGCCGGGCGGCAGCTCGGCGCGCGCCTGCTCGGCCAGCTCGGACATGGTCGGCACCCACGGCAGGGCGGCCGGCTCGGTGACCGTCTCGCCGCCGGAGTGGCTGTGCTCCAGGCCGTAGAGGCCGTACAGGTCGATGCCGGCGAGGCCGCCGAGGTGGTCGCGGAGGAAGTCCACCGGGCGGGCCGAGACGATGGCGATCCGGCGGACGTGCGGGGCGAGCGCCTCCAGCGCGGTGAGCACGTTTGGCGCGGGCCGTACGGCCGTGGGGTCGTCGTCGACGGGCGCCAGTGTGCCGTCGAAGTCGAAGAAGAGGACGACGTCACCCGCGCGGGCGGCGGTCGCACGCCAGGCGTGCTCCGCGTTCAACGGGGTCTTCGGCTGCTGGTTGCCCAGATTCAACGGCGGCACGCGCGTCAGCGTACCCCGCGCCGGGCGGCGTATTCGTGGCCGAGATGTGACGTCGGAACGACGTGGGGAATCAGCGTTCGGCGGCTCCTCGTCCCCGGCGACCGAACGGCACCACTGCCGCGTCCTGGCCGTGGCTGAGCAGGTAGCCCTCCACGAAGCCGGTGTTGCGGTCGCCGGTGTGCGCCTCGATCTCGTTGAGTCGCGCCACCAGGAACTCGGTGAGCGCGCTGACCCGGTCGTTGAGCCGATCGTGCAGCTCGGCGACGACGGCGAGGATCACCGCGGTGCCGGCTGTGGTGAGCGCGAACAGGTTGACGACCAGGGGAAGCTGCCCGCCGTCCAGTACGCCGACCACCACGTTGCCGGTCACGCACGATGTCAGCGACACCACCGCGACCACTACTGCCAACCATTTCAGGGTCATGGACAGACCCCTCCTTCTGTCCCGCAGGGCTGGGTTCGGCTGTGTCCCGTCCCCCCGCCGATGACGAGCCCCTAGCAGTACAAACGTGGACGCTAGCGGGTCCGTTCCGTCCCCGCGGCGAAACGATCGGGTCCGACCTTCCGTTCTTTCGCCATCTGAGGAACTAGCCCGCCTGTTTGCCCCTATTTCGGGCAACGTCCGGCAGGGTCGGGCGATATGCGAGGTAGCGGATGGTTTCTCGAATGTGGAACTTCTCCGCGTCGGACACGTTCGGGTCGACCAGCCGGCGCAGCAGCGCCTCCACG
This sequence comes from Micromonospora sp. CNB394, assembly GCF_000374985.1. Lineage (NCBI taxonomy): Bacteria > Bacillati > Actinomycetota > Actinomycetes > Micromonosporales > Micromonosporaceae > Micromonospora > Micromonospora sp. CNB394. Next base: position 127,578 of record NZ_KB895832.1, read on the forward strand.
TCCGGGTCCATCGCGGGCGGGGTCGGCGTGGTCCGCGGTCCGGCGGCCCGGTCCCAGCCGAGCGCGGTGAACGCGGCGGCAGGTTCGAGGCCCAGCCCTTCACAGAAGGCGACCACCCGCTCGGCCTCCGGGTCGCTGGCCCAGTCGCCGCGTACCCATCGGTTGATGGTCTGCCGGGAGACGCCGGTACGCCGGGAGACCTCGGTGCCGCTCCAGGCCCGCAGCGCGCGGGCGTCGTCGAGCGCGCGCCGGACGAAGGTGGCGAACGCGATCTTCCGTGCGTTGGTCGTCTCGGTCACCCCGTGACGGTACGGCCAGTCGGTCCCGAGAGGCTGGCTCGGCACGCTGCTGTCACGCTGACGTGACGGTGATCCGGGATTTCCGGTAAACGATCCGGTGCTGCTCCTGAGGGGTGTCACAAGAGCAGATTAGATCGACGCGAGTACGGCGGCAAAGGTCTGAAAAGCTGATACTGTCACGCTCATGAGACAACTTACGGTGTGTCACGTGCCTGAGACGATGAGTGCTCACATGCGTCACTCCGCGGGTGCCGAGGGGGTCTCGTGACCGAGCTCTCGACCCGTGCCCAGGCCTTCGGGCTGATCGCGGACGGGGTGTCCGCCGGGCTGAGCGCCCCCTGGCGTCTCTATCTGGCCCGCGGGTGCCGGTACCTCTCACTCAGCGTCGGCGACCGGGGGGAGTGGGACGCCTGGCGGACCCACCTCGGCTGCCCCGAGCTGAGCGTGCGGGTGTACGACTCCGGCGGGGAGATCCGCCGGGCGTCGGTGGCCGAGGTGATCCTCGACGGATGCCGGATCAGCGTCGAGCTGGTCGAGGAGGTCAGCACCGACGACCTGGAGCGGCTGCTCGTGGTCGACCCGCTACCCGGGACGGACGAGCGATGACCCCCTTTCTCGCCGTGGTGCTCGTTCTCGTGTTCGGCTCCACCTGCTACGCGGCCGGCCGCCTGCACGGCCAGCTCAGCTACCGCATCGGCTACCGGTTCGGCTACCGCCAGGGCTACTTCGACGGCGACCGGGGCGCCTGGAACCGCCGTCGGCGCGACGCCCAGGCGGCGATCGCGTCCGCGCTGTCCGGTCCCGGCCCGACGGTGGTGACCTCGGCCGGGCGCTCGGCGGTGCCGTTCGCCGGTACCTCCGTACCCGCGGCGGTCGCCGCCCGGCCCGGCTCGGCCCCGGCCGTCCGCGTCACCGCGACCGGCCGGCTCGGCGCCGTCGGCCGGGTGGGGACCACGTACACCGGATCGTCGTTCGGCGCGGCCGGCGCCGGTCCGCGGGCCGGCACGCTGGTGCGCCGGCAGGGCTGAGGCCGCCACCGACGACCGGCCGGGGTGCGCGCAGGGGGCATGCATCCCGGCCGGTTCCGGTCCGCCGGTCACTCGAACGGGTGTACGCCCGGCGAAGACCGCGCGATGATCCACGCGCACCTCTAGCCCCGCGGGCCCGGTGCGATTAGCGTCTAGGCATGGCGCGGGGTTTTCCCGGGCCAGCCGGACAGCCCGGACCTGCGTCCTCGCGCACGGGGCCCGCATCCGACCCCGTGTCCTCCGGGCACCGGAAGAGGCGGAACTCGGGTGGCCGGGTGCCCATCCGCGGAGCAGGCCTGTGACCACTCGCCGTACCCCCGCCGGAGCCGAGCAGACCCCGGCTTCGACCGCCCCGACCCGCCGGACCACCCGCAGCCGCCGCGGCGCCGCCGCGGAGGCCGAGGAGCCCCGACCAGCCGGACCGGCCTTCGTCCTGGACACCTCGGTGCTGCTGTCCGACCCGGCGGCGTTCCATCGCTTCGCCGAGCACGAGGTGGTGCTGCCGCTTGTGGTGATCTCCGAGCTGGAGGGCAAGCGGCACCACCCCGAGCTGGGCTGGTTCGCCCGCCAGTCGCTGCGCGTGCTGGACGAGTTGCGGGTGCGCCACGGCCGGCTGGACCGCCCGGTGCCCGCCAACGACCAGGGCGGCACGCTGCGGGTGGAGCTGAACCACACCGACGACGGGGTGCTGCCGCCCGGCTTCCGCAACGAGTCGAACGACGCCCGCATCCTGTCCGTGGCGCTCAACCTGGCCGCCGAGGGGCGCGAGGTCACGCTCGTCAGCAAGGACATGCCGCTGCGGGTGAAGGCGGCCTCGGTGGGCCTGCGCGCCGACGAGTACCGGCACGGCCAGGCCAGCGACCCGACCTGGACCGGGATGGCCGAGCTGGACCTGGCCGAGGAGGAGATCGGGCGGCTGTACGCGGGCGAGACGCTCGACGTCGACGCCGCGGCGGGTCTGCCCTGCCACACCGGCCTGGTGCTGCACTCCGGGCGGGGCTCGGCGCTGGGCCGGGTGCTGCCGGACAAGACGATCCGGCTGGTCCGGGGCGACCGGGAGGCGTTCGGCGTGCACGGGCGCTCGGCGGAGCAGCGGGTCGCGCTCGACCTGCTGCTGGACGAGTCGATCGGCATCGTGTCGCTCGGTGGGCGGGCCGGCACCGGCAAGTCCGCGCTGGCGCTCTGCGCCGGCCTGGAGGCGGTGATGGAGCGGCGCCGGCACAAGAAGGTGATCGTGTTCCGTCCCCTGTACGCGGTCGGCGGTCAGGAACTCGGCTACCTGCCCGGGTCGGAGTCGGAGAAGATGTCGCCCTGGGCGCAGGCCGTCTTCGACACGCTCGGCGCGGTGGTGCACGAGAACGTGCTGGAGGAGGTCACCTCGCGCGGGCTGCTGGAGGTGCTGCCGCTGACCCACATCCGTGGCCGCAGCCTGCACGACGCGTTCGTCATCGTGGACGAGGCGCAGTCGCTGGAGCGTGGCGTACTGCTCACCGTGCTGTCGCGCATCGGCCAGGGGTCGCGGGTGGTGCTCACCCACGACGTGGCCCAGCGGGACAATCTGCGGGTCGGCCGGCACGACGGGGTGACGGCGGTGATCGAGGCGTTGAAGGGGCATCCCCTCTTCGCGCACGTCACGCTCAGCCGATCGGAGCGTTCTCCGATCGCCGCGATGGTCACCGATCTGCTGGAGGACACGTCCGGCTGACCGCCGTTTTCGCCCGAATTCGTCCCTATTTTCACGGTGACGCAGATCACTTTTGTGCCCGGCCATTTCCCACGGGCCTCACTGTGCGCGATGGTGTCCATCGAGCGTCACCTACCACTCGGGAGCCGGACACGGCCCGTAGTCACACCGGTACCGGTGCGCTCACGGCACCCGGCGTGACCCGACCCGGCCATGCGCATGCCGTGACCCTGCCCCCGACGAAGGGACACTTCGTGAGTCGGCTGTGGAGCCGGTTCGGCGCCCGTACGGCCGCTGTCGCGCTGCTCTCCGTGGGCGTCGCCGGCGGCTTCTATCTGGGTGAGGATCGACAGACCCAGCAGCAGGGCCTGACCGCACAGGTCGGCCTGGAGGTCGACCAGGCGGAGTACGCGTACCAGCGCGACCGGCTGTCCGACCACCGCGTGGACTCGTCCCGGCAGCGCGCCGCCGAGTACCAGGCGAAGCTGCGCGCCGCCGCGGCGGCGAAGGAGGCCGCCGAGCGGGCCAAGCGGGCCGAGGCGGCCGCCGCCACCCGCAAGAAGGAGCGGGAGAAGGAGGAAGCCGAGGCCGAGGCGAAGGTCAAGCCGTACGACGGCCCGATCCCGTCCTCGTGCGCGGAGTACAGCGGCAACCGGAAGATCGGCTGCGCCGTCATGCTCGACGAGGGCTTCGGCATCGACCAGTTCCCCTGTCTGGACAAGCTCTGGACCAAGGAGAGCGGCTGGAACCCGAAGGCGGAGAACCGCTCCTCCGGGGCCTACGGGATCCCGCAGGCCCTTCCGGGCAGCAAGATGGGCTCGGTGGCCGACGACTGGAAGACCAACCCGGCGACCCAGATCAAGTGGGGTCTCGGTTACATCGAGGGCCGGTACGACACCCCCTGCGGCGCCTGGCAGAAGTCGCAGAGTTCGGGCTGGTACTGACATCACCACGACGGCGGGACACGCGGACGGACCCGCGTGTCCCGCCGTCGTCGTACCGGCACCCGAGTGGCGGCCCGCCGAATTTGCTGATAGCTCTTGGTAGGTGACCTGGTACGGCCCTAGTGGCGACCCCCACCGGTTCGGCACCGACGCGTTCTACGCGGCGCTCGGCCGGGCCTTCGTCGCCATGTGCGCGGTCGTGCCGGTGCTGTTCCTCATCGAGGCGCTCGACGTCGGCCTGCGGCTCGGCCTGGACTACACCGCCGGCATCATCCCGCAGCGGATCCAGGGCCTCGACGGCGTCTTCTTCTCGCCGTTCCTGCACGCCGGCTGGAACCACCTCTACAGCAACAGCATCCCGCTGATCCTGCTCGGCACGTTCGTGCTCGCCGCGGGCACCCGCCGGTTCCTCTGGTCCACCGCGGTCATCATCCTGGTCAGCGGCCTGGGCGTCTGGTTCACCGGCTCATCCGACTCGGTGGTGGTCGGCGCCAGCGGCGTGATCTTCGGCTACCTGGGCATCCTGCTCACCCGGGGCGTGGTGGAGCGGAGCTGGTGGAACTTCGCCGTCGGTCTGCTGGTCGGGTTGCTCTACGGCTGGCAACTGCTCGGCATCCTGCCTACCGACGAGCGCATCTCCTGGCAGGGTCACCTGTTCGGGCTGCTCGGCGGCGTGGTCGCGGCGATCCTGTTCCGCCGCCGCAACGACACCGGCGACGCGGGCCACCTGGGCTCACCGAGGATGACGCTGCCCTGACGGCGCGTTGATCAAACCGCGGGACGAGCTTGCCCGCGGTCATCCGCCCGCCTACCGTTTCCGCATCAGCACCGGGCGATCCCGAAGCGGAAAGTGACGGTACGCCATGCGCGAGGTCGATGTCGCCGTGATCGGGGCCGGTCCCGCCGGGCTCTTCGCCGCCTACTACGCCGGTTTCCGTGGGCTCTCCGTCTCGGTGATCGACGCGCTGCCCGAGCCGGGCGGTCAGGTCACCGCGATGTACCCGGAGAAGCTGATCCTCGACGTCGCCGGCTTTCCCGCGATCAAGGGCCGCGAGCTGGTCGCCAACCTGGTCGCCCAGGCCGCGCCGTTCCACCCCGACTACCGCCTCGGCGTACGCGCCGAGAAGCTGTCCTACCTCGACGGCCGGCCCGTGCTCGGTCTGGCCGGCGGCGAGCAGCTCAGCTGCGGCGCGGTGGTGGTCACCGGCGGGCTCGGCAGCTTCACGCCCCGGCCGCTGCCGGTCGCGGAGAGCTTCACCGGCGGCGGGATCGTCTACTTCGTGCCGCAGCCGGCCGAGCTGACCGACCGGCACGTGCTCATCGTCGGCGGCGGCGACTCGGCGTTCGACTGGGCGGCCACGCTCGCGCCGCTGGCCCGCTCGGTGACGCTGGTGCACCGGCGGGACCGCTTCCGGGCGCACGCGGCCACCATCGAGCGGGTCCGCGCGCTGCCGGTGCGGATCGTGGTGAACGCCGAGGTGAGCCGGCTGTACGGCGAGGAGACGGTCACCGGCGCCGAGCTGACCGTACGCGGCGGCGAGGTGGAGACACTGCCGGTGGACACCGTCGTCGCCGCGCTCGGCTTCACCGCCGACCTCGGCCCGCTCGGCGAGTGGGGGCTGAACCTCGACCGGCGGCACATCGTGGTGGACAGCGCCATGGCCACCAACCTGCCCCGGGTGTTCGCGGCCGGTGACATCACCGAGTACCCGGGCAAGGTCCGCCTGATCGCCACCGGATTCGGCGAGGCCGCCACCGCCGTCAACAACGCGGCTGTCGTCATCGACCCGACCGCCCACCTGTTCCCCGGTCACTCGTCCGACGGCACCTGACGCCGATCGGCGTCAGGGCAGGCCGACCAGATCCGCCATCAGGCCGATCTGGTGGTCGAAGTACTCGTCGCGGTGCGGCAGCGCCCGGTTGATCCGGCCGAACAGCTCGAAGCTGATCAACCCGAACAACTGGGTCCAGCCGGCCATGCCGCGGGCCAGCAGCGCGGGTGGCACGTCCATGCCGAGCAGCCCGACCAGTTCGGCCACGTCGCCGCGCAGCGGCTCGGGCAGGTCCTCGCCGGGCGGGGCGAGCCGGCCGGTGGCCAGCCCGTCGCGCAGGATGCCGACCAGGGTCACCGGGGGACGCTGGGCGGGCGCGACCGTGTCGTCGGGTGCCGCGTACCCGGGCACCGGGCTGCCGTAGAGCAGTGCGTACTCGGCGGGGTGGGCGAGTGCCCACGCGCGGGCGGCCCGGCAGGCGGCGAGCCAGCGTCCGCGCAGGTCGGCCTGGTCGGCGTCGGCGTCGGCGGCCTCCACCGCGTCGCCGAGCGCGTCGTACGCCTCCAGGATCAGCGCGGTGAGCAGGTCGTCGCGGCTGGGAAAGTAGCGGTAGATCGCCGAGGACACCATGCCGAGGTCCCGGGCCACCGCGCGCAGGGACAGGTTCGCGCCGTCGGTGTCCAGGTGGCGGCGGGCGACGGTCTTGATCTCTTCGATCATCCCGGCGCGGACCCGGGCGCGGAGCGAGGGAGCGACCATGCCCTCACTCTGCCACGGATGAGAGCGGCAATCAAAAGCGAGAGCACCGCTCTTGACGCAGTGCCTCGGCGTGGGTCATGCTCCTTTGCGAGAGCGATGCTCTCGATTTGGATTACTGCTTCAGAGAAGGTGGACCCGTCATGGCACTGCACGTGATCGTCGGAGCCGGCCCCGTCGGCACCGCAACCGCCCGCCTCCTCGCCGAACGCGGCGAGCGGGTGCGGGTGGTCACCCGGCGTGGCACCGGCCCCGAACACCAGGCGATCGAGCGGGTGGCCGCCGACGCCGCCGACGCGGACCGGCTCGCCGCGCTCACCGACGGCGCGGACGCGCTCTACAACTGCGCCAACCCGGAGTACCACACGTGGGCGACGGACTGGCCGCCGCTGGCCGCCGCCCTGCTCACCGCCGCCGAGCGCAGCGGCGCCGTGCTCGCCACCGTCGGCAACCTCTACGGGTACGGCCCGGTCGACGCACCGATGACCGAGACGACAGCGCTCGCCGCCACCGGCGTCAAGGGCCGCGTCCGCAACCGGATGTGGGCCGACGCCCTGGCCGCCCACCGCGCCGGCCGGGCCCGGATCACCGAGGTACGCGGCTCCGACTACATCGGGCTCGGCGGCACGTCGCTGCCCATGATGGTGCTGCCCAAGGTGCTCGCCGGGCAGCGGGTGTTCCTGCCCGTGGCCTGGGACGCGCCGCACACCTGGACGTACGTGGGGGACGTCGCCCGAACCCTCGTGGCCGCCGCCACCGACCCGCGGGCCTGGGGACGGGCCTGGCACGTGCCGAGCGCGCCCCCGGTGTCCATGCGGGTGGTCGCCGAGCGGGCGGCGAAACGGGCCGGGGCGCCGGCGCCGCGACTGACCCGGATGCCCTACCCGGTGCTCTGGCTCGGTGGCCTGGCCGACCCGTTCGCCCGGGAGATGCGGGAGACCGCGCACCAGTTCACCGGGCCGTTCGTGATGGACTCCAGCGCCGCCGGCGAGACGTTCGGGATCGAGCCGACGCCGCTCGACCGGGTGATCGACGAGATGGTCACCGGCCTGCGCGCCTCGACGCCCGCCGCCGCCCGTTAGGGGCGGCGGGTCGGGCCGAACGCGGCCACCAGCACGGCGACCATGGTCAGCGCCGCACCGAGCAGCGTGTCCAGCCCGGGGTGCGAGGCGGCCGTCGGCAGCACCAGGTCCAGCAGCACCGCGCCGACGATCTGCCCGGCGATCGTGGCCAGGCCGAGCAGCAGCACCCCGGTGAACCGGACCAGGGCGGCGGCCAGCGCGATGAACACGATGCCGAGCGGGCCGCCGAGATAGAGCCACGGCTCGTCCGGAAACGCGCCGGCCGGCCGGCCGCGAACCGCCAGGTCCACCGCGAAGGTCACGAGCAGCGCCGCCGTGCCGACCGTGAAGTTCACGAGCGTGGCGGTCATGGCGCTGCCCGAGGCCGCCCGGACCCGCCCGTTGACCGCCTGCTGCCAGGCGATGCCCACCCCGGCCGCCAGCGGCAGCAGGGCCAGCGCCAGCGCGTCCGGGTCGCCGAGCCGGTCGCCCACCGCCAGCAGGACCGCGAGCACGGTGAGCACCGCGCCGATCAGCCGGTTCGGGGTGACCGGCTGCCGGCCGGTCGGGCCGATGCCGGCCCGGTCGACGAGCAGGCTGCTGCCGGACTGCCCGGCCACCACCGCGACGGTGAAGACCGCGACGCCGAGCGCGCCGATGGTCAATCCCTGCGTCGCCACCAGGAACGCGCCGCAGACGCCACCCAGGCACTGCCAGGGCCGCAGCGTGCCGGTGCGCAGCGCGCCACGCAGGGCGGCCAGTCCCCGCCGGCCACCGGGGGTGGCGGGGACCAGCACCAGCAGGATCAGCAGGCCCACGCCGAACGAGACCACCGCGGCGGCGATCCCGTCGGCCAGGCGTACGCCCAGCTCGCCGTTGATCCGGGACTGGACGGCGACCATCACGCCCGAGGCGGTGGCCAACCCGACACCGGCGACACGTCGCCCGGCCGGCAGCGTCGGCGGTGCCGCTGGTGCCGCCGTCCCGGTCCTGATCACTCCTGCTCGGCCAGCGGGCGTCCGTCGAAGTCGACAGCCGAGTAGAGGGCGAGCTTCTCCAGGCGGTGGTACGAGTCGATCACCCGGATCGTGCCGCTCTTGGAGCGCATCACGATCGACTGGGTGTACGCGCCGCCGGCGCGGTAGCGTACGCCACGCAGCAGGTCGCCGGAGGTGACGCCGGTGGCCACGAAGAAGCAGTTGTCACCGGTGACCAGGTCGTCGGTGAACAGCACCCGGTCCAGGTCGTGCCCGGCGTCCAGCGCGCGGCGGCGCTCCTGCTCGTCCTTGGGCCAGAGCTTGGCCTGCATCATGCCGCCCATGCACTTGAGCGCGCAGGCAGCGGTGATGCCTTCCGGGGTGCCGCCGATGCCCATCAGCACGTCCACGTCCGACTCGCCCCGGGCCGCCGCGATGGCGCCCGCGATGTCGCCGTCGGAGATGAACCGGATCCCGGCGCCGGTACGCCGGATCTGCTTGACCAGGTCGTCGTGGCGCGAGCGGTCCAGCACGCACACGGTCACCTCGGCGGCGTCGGTGCCCTTGACCTCGGCGATCCGGTTGATGTTCTCGGCCACCCCGGCGTTGATGTCCACCACGTCGGCGTACATCGGGCCGACCGCCAGCTTCTCCATGTAGAAGACCGCGCTCGGGTCGAACATCGCGCCGCGCTCGGCCACCGCGAGCACCGCCAGCGCGTTCGGCATGCCCTTGCTCATCAGCGTGGTGCCGTCGATCGGGTCGACCGCCACGTCCACCTCGGGGCCGGTCCCGTCGCCCACCTCCTCGCCGTTGAACAGCATCGGGGCGTTGTCCTTCTCGCCCTCGCCGATCACCACGACGCCGCGCATCGGGATCGAGTTGATCAGCTTTCGCATGGCGTCGACCGCTGCGCCGTCGCCGCCTTCCTTGTCGCCGCGGCCGACCCAGCGGCCGGCGGCCATCGCCGCGGCCTCGGTGACCCGGACCAGATCGAGGGCGAGGTTGCGGTCGAGATCCTGGGGCGTCCGCGTCCTGATGGTTGTCATGGCGGCCTCCTCGCGACGGTGCGGGGTGGGACCGGCGGTCACCGCCGCCGGTCTTGTCGCTGATCCTCACACGATCTCAGGTTCGCCGTCCCGGCGGGGCGGAGGAGGCCAGGATCACGTCGTCCGGTCGGCTGCGACAATGGCCCGGTGGAAGCCGCGCAGCCTGCCGACCGCACACCGACCGACGCCACCCCGCCGGAGGGTCAGCCGCCGGTCCGGCCGGACGACGGCCCGACCCCGTCCGAGGGTCAGCCCGCGCTCGTCGCGGACCGGGAGGAGCCGGCCGCCGCGGTGGACACCCCCGCGCCGCCCGCGGGCAAGGAGAAGGCCCGGTCCGAGCGGTCCCCGAAGGACATGGCGCTGTCCCTGCTCATCCTGCTGGTCCCGATCGCCCTGCTGCTCGCCTTCTACCGGGGCTTCCTCGGCGGCGACTCGCCGGTCACCGTCGACCCGGCGCCCGCGCTGGAGCAGGCCCGCTCAGCGAACGCCTTCCCGGTGAGCGAGCCGGCCGGGCTGGGCGACGACTGGCGTACGGTGAACGCCCGCTTCCGGACCGAGGCGGACGGCTCGACGCTGCGGATCGGGTACGTGACCCCGGAGGGCCGGGGCGCGCAGCTCGTCGAGAGCAACGTCCCGGCGGAGAAGCTGCTGCCGGCCGAACTGGCCGAGGGACAGCCGCAGGGCCAGGCCGACCTGCCCGGCGGGTTGAGCTGGCAGCGCTACACGGCCCGCGGCAACGAGCAGGCGCTCGTCCTGCTGGAACCGGACCGCACGGTGATCGTGGTCGGTGACGCGGGCGAGACGGAGCTGCGCAAGCTCGCCATGTCGCTGCGCTGACCGTCCTTCCTCCGGGTGACGCGGGATTGCGCAACCCCGCTTGCGGGAACAGAAGGGACATCGAGCCCGGACGACCCACCTGGAGAGGTTGACGTGAAGATACGACGCTTCAGCGCCACCGCGTTCGCCGCGGCGCTGCTCATTCCCGGCCTGGCGGCCTGCAACGGCAACGGGTCGACGTCCGACGCCTCCGCGACCCCGAGCGCCTCCGGCAGCGTCGCACCGAGCGCCACGGCGTCCAGCAGTGCGGCCAAGCAGGCGCTGCTCGACTCCACGAACGCGATCCGCGAGGGGAACTTCAAGTTCTCCATGACCGGCGCGGGCTCCACCGCGGAAGGGCAGGTGCACGAGCCGAGCCAGAGCGCCGACATGCGGATGACCATCGGCGACCCGTCGTCGGATCTGATGATGAAGCTGGACCTGATCCACGCCAAGCCGGACAGCTGGGTCAAGCTGGAACTCGGTGGCACGGCGGCCACGCAGATCCCCGGCGTGAAGAACCTCAACACCGGCAAGTACCACCACCTCGACCAGAACCGGATCAAGGGCAACCGGGCGCTGGGCTTCGACTTCGAGAAGCTCGACCCGGCCGGCAGCGCCGTGCTCACCCAGGGCATCACCGAGGTACGGCAGACCGGCGAGGGCGCGTACGAGGGCACCGTCGACGTGTCGAAGGCCGCCGAGGCGGGCTCGCTCGACCCGGCCGTGATCACCGCGCTCGGCGCGCAGGCCGAGTCGGTGCCGTTCACGGCCAAGGTCGACACGCAGGGCCGGCTCAGCGAGATGGTGCTCAAGATCCCGGCGGCCGGCCAGAGCGCCGCGCAGGACCTGAAGATCACCTACACGGATTACGGCAACGCGTCGGCGGTCCAGAAGCCCTCGGCCGACCAGGTCGTCGAGGCGCCCGCCGAGCTGTACAACCTGTTCAACTGAGGTCTGCGGTGGGGGCCGGCGATCACGCCGAGCCCCACCGTCAGTCCTCGGAGCGCTGGCGGGCGGCGTCGATGCGGGCGCGGGCGCCGTCCAACCAGCGCTGGCACACCCCGGCGAGCTGCTCGCCGCGCTCCCAGAGCGCCAGGGACTCCTCCAGCGAGGTGCCGCCCGCCTCCAGCTTCTCCACCACCGAGGCCAGCTCGGCGCGGGCCTGCTCGTAGCTGAGCTGTTCGTCCTGCTTCGTCCCGGTCATCGTCTCTCTCCTCAGCCGTCGACGGTGGCGGTCAGCTCGCCCTCGGCGAGGCGTACCCGCAGTGGATCGCCCTTGGCGACGTCGGCGGCCGCGCGGACGACGTGGCCGTCGGCGCGCTGCACGATCGCGTAGCCGCGCTCCAGCGTGGCCGCCGGGGACAGCGCGCGCAGCCGGGCCAGCGTGTGCCGCAGGTCGTCGGTGGCGCCCCGCAGCCGGTGCTCCAGAGACCGGCCGGCGCGGTCGCGCAGCGCGGCCACCTCCACGGTCCGCTGCTCGACCATCACCTGCGGCCGGGCCAGCACCGGGCGGGACCGCAGCAGGTCGATCCGGTGCTGCTCCCGGTCGACCAGGTGGCGCACCGCCCGCTCCAGCCGGGACCGGGCCTGGCCGATCAGCCGGACCTCCTCGGTCAGGTCCGGCACGATGCGCTTGGCCGCGTCGGTGGGAGTGGAGGCGCGCACGTCGGCCACATAGTCGAGCAGCGGCGCGTCCGTCTCGTGACCGATCGCGCTGACCACCGGTGTGCGGCAGGCGAAGACCGCCCGGCACAGCGCCTCGTCGGAGAAGGGCAGCAGATCCTCGATGCCGCCACCGCCCCGGGCGATGACGATCACGTCGACGGCCGGGTCGGCGTCGAGCACCTTGAGCGCCCCCACGATGTCGGGAACCGCGCCCGGGCCCTGCACCGCCACGTTGATCGTGCGGAAGTCGACGGCGGGCCAGCGGCGGCGGGCGTTCGTCAGCACGTCGCGCTCGGCCGCCGAGGCGCGGCCGGTGATCAGGCCGACCCGGCCCGGCAGGAACGGCAGCCGCCGCTTGCGGGACCGGTCGAACAGGCCCTCGGCCGCGAGCAGCTTCTTGAGCTTCTCCAGCCGGGCCAGCAGCTCACCGAGGCCGACCTGGCGGATCTCGTCGGCCCGCAGACTGAGCGTGCCCCGCGCGGCGTAGAACTCGGGCTTGGCGTGCAGCACCACCCGCGCGCCCTCGCGCAGCTCCGGCGCGCCCGCGTCCAGCACGTCGCGGTTGGTGGTGACGGTCAGGCTGAGGTCGGCCGAGGGGTCGCGCAGCGTGAGGAAGACCGTGCTCGCACCCGGTCGGCGGCTGATCTGCGCCACCTGGCCGTCGACCCAGACCCAGCCCAGGCGGGCGATCCAGGCACCGACCTTCTGGCTGACCACCCGGACCGGCCACGGCTCCTCGGCCGTGCTCCGCCCGTCCGGGGTGCTCCGCCCGTCCGGGGTGCTCCGCTCGTCCGAGGTGCTCCGCCCGTCCTCTCCCGCGCTCACCCCGCCCACCCTACGGCCCGGGACCGACAGCGCCCCCGTGCGCCTCGCGGCCGCTGCCGTGCGGGAACGCGGCACGTACGATGGGCGGGTGACTGACGCTGAGACGACTCCCCGGACCGGCAAGCGCGTGCTCCTGGCGAACCCCCGCGGCTACTGCGCGGGCGTGGACCGGGCGGTGCAGACCGTCGAGGAGGCGCTGAAGCTCTACGGCGCACCGATCTACGTCCGCAAGCAGATCGTGCACAACAAGCACGTGGTGCGCACGCTGGAGGCCCAGGGCGCGATCTTCGTGGAGGAGAACGAGGAGGTGCCGGAGGGCGCCACAGTCATCTTCTCCGCCCACGGTGTCGCCCCCGAGGTCTACGAGCAGGCCAAGCAGCGCTCGCTGCGGGCGATCGACGCCACCTGCCCGCTGGTCACGAAGGTGCACCACGAGGCCCGCCGGTTCGCCGCGCAGGACTACGACATCCTGCTCATCGGCCACGAGGGGCACGAGGAGGTCATCGGCACCGCCGGTGAGGCGCCGGCCCACATCCAGCTCGTCGACGGCCCGGACGGGGTCGACAAGGTCACCGTGCGCGACCCGGAGAAGGTCGTCTGGCTCTCCCAGACCACGCTGTCGGTGGACGAGACGCTGGAGACCGTGGCCCGGCTCAAGAAGCGGCTGCCGCTGCTCCAGTCGCCGCCCAGCGACGACATCTGCTACGCGACCTCCAACCGCCAGCACGTGGTCAAGGAGATCGCCTCCGAGTGCGACGTGGTGATCGTCGTCGGCTCGCGCAACTCATCGAACTCGGTCCGGCTGGTCGAGGTGGCCCTCGACGCCGGGGCCCGCGCCGGCTACCTGGTCGACTTCGCGCACGAGATCGAGGACGCCTGGCTGACCGGCGCCCGGACCGTGGGTGTGACCTCCGGCGCGAGCGTGCCCGACGAACTGGTCCAGCAGGTGCTCGCCCACCTGGCCGAGCGGGGCTTCGGCGACGTCGAGGAGATCACCACCGCCGACGAGCGGCTGACCTTCTCGCTGCCGCAGGAACTCAAGCGCGACATGAAGGCCGCCGCGGCGGCCCGCGGCTGACCGGGAACGAATCGGCCGGCCGCTGCGTCCAACCAACCATGAAGACTCCTCGTACGGTGCTCGTCGCACTGCTCGCCGGCCTCGCGCTGACCGCCTGCGCCGCACCCGGCGACGGGTCCGCCGATCCCAGCCCCAGCCCCAGCACGACGGGAGCCGCCCCGGTGACCAGCCAGCCCGATCCCGTGCCCAGCGCGACGCCCAGCCGGCCGAACCCCACCTGGAAGGGCGGCCCGTCGACCCCACCGGGCGTCGGCGGCACCACCATCACCGGCACGATCCGGGCGGGTGTGGAGCCGAACTGCCTCCTGCTCGACGACCACCTGCTGGTCGGCGGTCCGCGCGACGTGCTCAAGGCCGGCGCCCGGGTCGAGGTCACCGGCCGCCCCGAGCCGGGCATGATGACCACCTGCCAGCAGGGCACCCCGTTCGTGGTCGAGTCCGCCCGCCCCGTCTGACGACACGAAGGAGCCCCGCCCCCTACGAGAGGGGACGGGGCTCCGTCGTGTCAGCGGATCAGTTGACCGCGAGGACCTCGACCGAACCGCGGCCGACGACAGCGCCCTCGGTGGTGGTCACGGCCATGTCGCCGTACAGCTCCCGGCCGGCGGCCGGGGTGGACAGGGCGGTCACCGCACCGGTGAGGGTGGCGGTGGCGCCGTTGGCCAGGGACAGCGGCGTGGACGGCGCGGAGAGCGTGCCCAGCGCCGGGGACGCGAACGAGTCCCGGTAGTCGTACGCGGTGCTCGGGTCACTCACCGAGTAACCGTCGACCACGACCCGGTAGGTGCCCGGGATCGGGTTCGTCAGCGTGACGGCCTCCTCCGAGTCACCGTCGGCGGCCTGCCCCACCTGGGTGGTGCCGCGGAAGACGGTCAGGTCCAGGTCGGCGCTCAGGTCGGACGGGTTGCCGATCCGGGCGGTGAACGAGGTGGCGCCCTCGGGCACCTCCACCACGTACTCCTGGCTGTCGCCCTCGGCGATGCTCGGCCGCTCGGCACGGACGCTGGCCAGCGGACCGCCGACACCGGTCACCTGGACCGGGCCGAAGGCGTTGGTCAGCTTCCAGCTCACCGGGGCCGGGGTGCCCGCGGTGACCGACGGGAGCTGGACCACGGCCGGCTCCACAGTGACGCCCTGCACGCGGGCCTGGAGCTGGAACGGGTTGTCCAGCGCCGGCGAGGTGCGACGCGACTCCACCTCGATCTCCCACACACCCGGCAGCGGGTTCTGGTAGTCCCGCTCCTGCGGCTTGCAGACCGCGGCGTCGGAGAAGTTGGTGTAGCAGGCGGTGCTGGCGGTGCTCTCGACCGGCACGCCGTACGGGTTGATGGCGATGAAGCGGGTCTGCGAGCCGGTCGCGATGCCGGACAGGTTGACCTGCAACGCGCCCGCACCCGGCGGCACCGTCACGAAGTACGAGGTGAAGCTGTTCCGCTCGACCGAGCCCTCGGCCGAGAAGGAGTACGCCGGAGCGGGCACCGGGTTCGACGCGATCACGACGGTGGCGACCTCGAAGTCGACCACGTTGGTGGCCGGGTCGTCGACGGTCATGATGGCGCCGTGCGCGCCGGCCGTCATCGGCTTGGCCTTCACCTTGACCGTGACGGTCTTGTTCAGCGGCAGCCAGACCACCTTCGGGGCGCTGTAGGTGCCGTCGTTGCCCCGGAAGGCGACCTCGTGCTTGATGCCCTTGTTCGGGCCGCTGGTCCGGGTCAGCTTGACCTCGTAGTGACGGCTCTCCTTGACCTTCTGGCCACCCCGGTCGGCGGCGCAGCGGTTGTAGAGGCCGCTGCCGACGTTCGGGGTCGGCACGAACGTGCCGGAGGCCCGGTCGTAGCGGGTCAGGTTCGGCGACAGCTCGGTGCAGACCGCCGCCTCCGAGGTGTAGGTGCGGGTCGGCACGCCCTTGGCGAGCAGTTTCCACGCGCCCGGCACGTTGAACATGCCGTAGCCCTGCGCGTACGTCGGGACGCCGGTGATCGGCTTGGCCGAGGTGAAGACGGCCCGGCGCAGCGCGGCCGGGGTCACGCCCTTGCCGGTCGCCTTGGCTGCCGACAGCAGCAGCGCGGCGGCGCCGGCGGCCTGCGGCGCGGCCATCGAGGTGCCGTTGAGCATCTGGTAGCCCGGGGGCAGCGGGTAGCCCGCCTCCGGCACCGCGTTGCCCGGCTGCCAGGTCGGCGCGGTGGAGATGGCCGAGCCGGGGGCGGCGATGTTCGGCTTGAAGCCGCCGTCCTCACGCGGGCCGCGCGAGGAGAAGTTGAACAGCGCGTTGCCCTTGCGGACCACCGAGCCGTAGTTGGCCAGCCAGGTGTCCTTGCTGATGCTCGCCGCGACGCTGACCACGTCGGTGGCGACCGACGGGTCACCGACCGTGTTCACGCCCGGACCGGAGTTGCCGGCCGAGATGAACAGCTGCACGCCGTAAATGTTGATCAGGTCGTTGTAGAGGACCGCGCGGGCGTTCGAGCCGTCGTTCAGCGCGGGAAGACCGCCGATCGACATGTTCACCACGTCGACCCTACGGTTGATCACCAGGTCGGCCATGCCGGTGGTGAGCGCCGCCGCGGTGCAGCCGCCACCCCACGAGCAGGCGCGGGCGGAGACCAGCTTGGCGCCCGGGGCGGCGCCGTCGAAGGCGCTGTTACCCAGCATGTCGTTGGCGGCGGTGATGCCGGCGACGTGGGTGCCGTGGGTGCTCTCGACGATGCCGATGTTGACGTAGTCGACCAGACCGGGGCCGCCGACCGGCGCCGTGTTGACGTTGCGCCGGTACTCGACCACGAACGGGATCTGCTCCCGCACGGCGGTGGCCGGGTTGTCGGTGCCGAAGCGGCCGACCTGGAACCGCTCCTTGTACGGCCGCATCACCTCGTCGTCGGTGAAGTCGTTGTTCTGGTTCGCGTCGACGCGCACGTCACCGGTGGCGGGGTTGTAGAGCACGCCCCAGAAGTCGGTGGTGTCGCCGTCGCGGTTGAGGTCACCCCGCGCGTCGCTGTTCGCGGTGATGTTCTCGCGGAAGACGTTGAAGCGGTAGTTGCCGGCCGGCGCGGTCCACGTGCCGAGCGAGGTGGTGAACGTCGGGCCGCTGACCTCGGTGAGCATCGGCCGCCAGGAGGCGTCCTCCAGCGGGTCGGTGGCGGTGACCCAGTCGACGATCTTGCGCTCGCCGGTGGTGGTCTGCTGGAGCGCCGGGTGGTCGAGGTCCACACCGGAGTCCATGATGCCGATGGTGACCCCGCGGCCGTCCCACGCCGGGTTCGCGGCCTTGAACGCCTCCGCGCCGGTCTCGCTGGTCGGCATGTACGGGTTCACCGCACCGGTGTCACCACCCGGCCCGGCCGTCGCCTGGGCCTGGGCGGCGGTCTTCGCGCCCTTCGGAGCCGCCTCCGGCGCCGGGTCGGGGAGCTTGATCGTCTCGTCCAGGTCGACGGCGGAGACACCCGGCAGCGTGGCGGCCTTGAGCGCCTTCGCGGTGGGGACCTTGGCCAGCACGTAGCCGATCTGGTCGTACCGCTGGCTGACGGTGGCGCCCAGGCCGGTCAGGCCGTCGACGACCTTCTTGGCCGAGCCCTTCTTCGCCGCGATGATCATCGTGACGGTCGGCGCGTTCTTCGCCTCGGCCTCGTCGAGCAGCTTGGCGTCGTGTGCGCCCAGTGCCTTCGCGGCGGTCGGCTGCGAGGGTTGGGTGGCGGGGGCGGCGCTCGCGGTGCCGGCGCCACCTCCCACGGTCAGGGCACCGGCCGCGAGAACCGAGGCCAGGAGCGCGGCGGACGGTCGCCGGCTGCGCGTGCGGGGTTTACTCAACGTTCTCTTCCTCCAGAGAACAGGGCCCTTGAGGGGCAGGGCACGTGTGACGGTGATCCTGCGTGTCACGACGCCATGTGTCACTACCCGGATCGGGTTTGTGACCAGTCCGTGACACGGATCGGTCTACATCGTCACGTGTGCCGTGTTAGGCGTCGACGTCCGTCGACCTTTCGGCCGATGTGGACGGCGAGCCGAGCAGCTCCGGTGCCTGCGGCTGCCTCGGCGCCAGCTCGACCTGCGCCGGCGCGTCCAGCTCGTCGTCCGAGACGCCCAGCTCGGCCAGTTTGCGGGCGCTGACGAGCACCCGCGCCTCCAGCGAGCCCACCGCCCGGTTGTAGGCCGTCACCGCCCCGCTCAGCGAACTGCCGAGCTTGCCGACGTGGTCGCCCAGAGTGGACAGCCGCCCGTACAGCTCGCGGGCCAGCGAGTGGACCGTGGCGGCGTTGCGGGCCAGCGCCTCCTGCCGCCACGAGTAGGCCACCGTGCGCAGAAGCGCCACCAGCGTGGCCGGCGTGGCCAGCACCACGTTGCGGGCGAACGCGTGTTCCAGCAGAGACGGGTCGCGTTGCAGTGCCACGTCGAGGAACGGGTCCGCCGGCACGAACAGCACCACGAACTCGGGTGTCTGGTCGAACGCCGACCAGTAGGACTTGGCGGCCAGGCCGTCCACGTGCGCGCGCAGGTGCCGGGCGTGCGCGTCCAGGTGGGTGTCGCGGCCCCGCTCGTCGCGCGCCTCCATCGCGGTCAGGTACGCGTCGAACGGCGCCTTCGCGTCCACCACGACCGTCCGGCCGCCGTGCAGGCGTACCACCAGATCGGGGCGTACCCCCTGGTGGTCGGTCGCGGCGGTGACCTGCTCGCTGAAGTCGCAGTGTTCGAGCATGCCGGCGGCCTCGACGATCCGGCGGAGCTGGTGCTCACCCCAGCGGCCCCGCACCTGCGGCGCGCGCAGCGCGGCGACCAGCTGCTTGGTCTCGGTGCGCAGCTCGCCGGAGACGGCGCTCATGGACCGCACCTGCTCGCGCAGCTCGGCGTACGCGTCGACCCGGTCCCGCTCCAGTTCGGCCACCCGCTGCTCGTAGCGGCGCAGCGTGTCGTGCAGCGGCGCGACCGCGCGGGCCACCGCCTCCTGGGACTGTGCGGTGGCCTCGTAGCTGAGCGCCCGCATGGACTGCTCCAGCCGGCCCTCGCCGGCCTGGGTGGCGGCCAGCGTCGCCTCCAGGCGGGCGATGTCCGCCGCGGCCCGCGCCCGGGCGGCCAGCCAGCCCACCGCGCCGCCCGCGGCGAGGCAGAGCACCACCACGGCCAGCGTCGCAAAGCTCATGGCCAAGAGCTTGCCAAACGGGTACGACGGGCGCCCGGTGGGTACGTTCGAGTCATGGAATTCGCGTTGTGGCTGGTCCTGATTCTGCTGCTCGGGGGTGCCTTCGTGCTCTGGCGCCGGGGGAGCAGATCCCGTCAGGCCAACGAGCTGGCCGACGCCCGCGCCGAGGCGCAGCGCTGGTACGAGCGGCTCGGCGGCCAGCTGATGAACCTGCACGGCGAGGCCCCGGCGGTCCGGCAGGCGCTCGCCGACGCCGGTGAGCGGTACAACGCCGCCGGTTCGCAGCTGGAACAGGCGACCACGCCGCGCCAGTTCGGGCTGGCCCGGGAGACCGCGCTGGAGGGGCTGGCGTACATCCGGGCGGCGCGGACCGCGATGGGCATCGACCCGGGCCCGGAGCTGCCGCCGCTGGCCGCCGCGCAGGGCGCGGGCGCGCTCACCAAGGAGCGCGAGGTCGACGTGCAGGGGCAGACGTTCCGGGCCGGCCCGCAGCCGGGGAACGCGACGCCCTACTACTACCCGGGTGGCCGGTTCCAGGGGCGGCCGGTGCCGGCCGGCTGGTACTCCACGCCGTGGTGGAAGACCGCACTCGGCGCGGGCGTCGGCGTGGTCGGTGGTCTTCTGATCGCTGATGCGCTGTTCTCACCCGCGTTCGCCGACCCCGGGTACGGCGCCGGCTACCAGGAGGGGTTCGGCGACGGTCAGGACTTCGGTGACCAGGGCGGCGACATGGGTGGCGGCGACCAGGGCGGCGACTTCGGCGGCGGCGACTTCGGTGGCGGGGGCGACTTCGGTGGCTTCGGTGGCGGGGACTTCGGTGGTGACTTCGGCGGCGGCGACTTCTAGCCCGCGCCGTGCGCCGGTCGCAGGCGTTAAAAAGGGCCCCCTCCTATGCACGAGGCGTTAAGAGGGGGCCCTTCCTTACACCTCAGCCGGTGTTGCGCATGCCGGCGGCGATGCCGTTGACAGTGGTCAGCAGCGCCCGCTCCAGCGCGGTCCCGTCGTTCGGGGCCCGCCGCCCGCCCGGCGCGGTCACCACCGCCCGCCCGGCCGCGCCGGATTCGCGGTACTGCCGCAGCAACGCCACCTGGAGGTGGTGCAGCGGCTCCAGGTAGGTGTCCCGCACGGCGAGCGTGCGCTGCAGCACCGGCGAGTTGTCCAGCAGCGCCGGTGCGGCGGTGATCGCCAGCACCTCCTGCTTGGTCAGCTCGTACTCCTGCTCGATCTTGTCGAAGATCGGGTGCAGCTTCTTCGGCACCAGCGTCTCCACGTACCGCCGGGCGATGGTCAGGTCGGTCTTGGTCAGCATCATCTCGACGTTCGACAGGAACGTGCGGAAGAAGTGCCAGTTCCGGTTCATCTCGGCGAGCACGTCGGCCAGCCCGGCCGCCCGCGCGGCGGCCAGACCCGAGCCCACGCCGAACCAGCCCGGCACGATCTGCCGGGTCTGCGTCCAGCCGAACACCCACGGGATGGCGCGCAGGCCGGACAGGCCGGCGCCGGTGTTCGGGCGCTTCGCCGGCCGGGAGCCGATGTTCAGCGCGCCGAGCAGCTCGGTCGGGGTGGAGGCCCAGAAGTACGCGGGCAGGTCCGGGTCCTCGACCAGCGACCGGTACGACCGGAACGCCGACTCCGAGACGACGTCCATCGTCGCGTCCCAGCGCTCCAGCATCTCGGCCGGCTGCCGCGGCGCGGTGTGCAGCAGCGTGGCCTGGAGCACGGCGGCCACCGTCAGCTCCAGGTTCTCCCGGGCCAGCGCCGGCAGCGTGTACTTGTCGGAGATGACCTCGCCCTGCTCGGTCACCTTGATCGCGCCGTCGAGCGTGCCGTACGGCTGGGCCAGGATCGCGTCGTGCGTGGGCCCGCCACCACGGCCGACGGTGCCGCCCCGGCCGTGGAACAACCGCAGGTGTACGCCGTGCCGCGCGGCCACGTCCCGCAGCGCGCGCTGCGCCCGGTGGATGGACCACTGGCTGGTGGTGATGCCCGCCTCCTTGTTGGAGTCGGAGTAGCCGAGCATCACCTCCTGCACGTCGCCCCGGGCCGCCACGAGCGCCCGGTACGCGGGCAGCGACAGCATCTCGTCCAGCAGCTCACCACCGGTGTTCAGCTCGGCCGGGGTCTCCAGCAGCGGCACGATGCCGATGCGGGCGCGCCCCGAGTGCACGTCCACCAGGCCGGCCTCGCGGGCCAGCACCACGGCGGCGAGCACGTCGTCCACGCCGAGCGTCATCGAGATGATGTACGACTCGATGACCTCGGGGCCGAACCGGTCCTGCGCCTCGCGAATCGCCGCGAACACGTCGAACGTCTTGCGGGCCGACTCGGTGAGCGGGCTGTCCTGGGTGGAGAGGGGACGGCGGCCGGTCAGCTCGTCGGCGAGCAGCTTGGTGCGCTCCAGCCGGGACAGCGCCGGGTAGTCGGACACCTCGCCGACCGCCTCGTAGAGCTGGGCCAGCACCTCGTGGTGCTTCTCCGCGTGCTCCCGGATGTCCATGGTGGCCAGGTGCAGGCCGAACGCGGACACCGTACGGATGGCCGAGGCGAGCCGCCCCACGGCGGTGAGCTGGCCGGAGTTGCGGGCCAGCGACGCGCGCAGCAGCTCCAGGTCGGCGATCAGCTCGGTCGAGCCCCGGTAGTCCCGGCCCGGCACGTGCGGGGTGTCGGCCCGCAGCCGCTCCCGGGTGTTGGCGAGCTTCGCCTTCACGCACCGCGCCTTGAGCCGGTACGGCTCCTCCGCGTTGACCCGGCGGAACCGGGGCGCCACCTCGGGCAGCGCGTCCAGGTCCTTGGCCAGGCTGGCGGACAGGTCGAGCGACACCGCGCGCAGCCGCCGGGAGACGCTGACCTCGGTGATCAGCTCGTCCATCGCCTTCTCGGTGGCGGCGATGCCGTGCTCGTGCTGGATGCGCAGCACCTCGCGGGTGACCACCGGTGTGACGAACGGGTTGCCGTCGCGGTCGCCGCCGATCCAGGTGCCGAAGCTCAGCGGGCGCGACGTCGGCGACGTCTCCACGCCGAGCGTGCGCAGCGTGTCGGCGAGGTCGTCGAGGACCTGGGGCGCGGCCTCGGCGTACAGGTCGCGCAGGTAGTAGATCGCGTTGCGCGCCTCGTCGGTCGGGTCCGGCCGGTCGAGCCGCAGCTCGTCGGTCTGCCACATGAGATCGAGCAGTTCGGCCAGGCGGCGGTTCGCCGGGCCCTCGTCGCTGGCGCCGTACAGGATCGCGTTGGCGGTCTCGGTGTCCAGCTCGTCGGCGACCGCGCGCAGCTTGGACAGGATGGACCGGCGGGCGGCCTCGGTGGGGTGGGCGGTGAAGACCGGGCGCACGGCCAGCCGCCGGGCCGCGGCGGCGATCTCCTCGGCCGGTACGCCCCGCTCGGCGATCATCTTGGCCGCCTGGTCCAGCCAGCCGCCGTGGGTCGCCCGGCGGCGGCGCAGGTCCCGGGCGCGGTGCACCTGCTCGGTGATGTTCGCCAGGTGGAAGTAGGTGGAGAAGGCGCGGGCCAGTTTCGTGCCGGTGGTGACGTCGAGCCCGGCGAGGCGCTGGGCCGCGGCCGGCGCGTCGGATCGGACCTGGGCGCGGATCTCCTCGACCAGGTCGAGCAGCGGGCGGCCCTCCTGACGGGCGAGGGTCTGCCCGAGCAGCGTGCCGAGGCGGCGGATGTCGGCCCGGAGAGCGGCGTCGGGGCCGTCGTGGTCGTGCTGGTCGGTCACGGTTGCGCTCCTTACGCGAGGACGAAGGACAGCGCTGTCCGACTCCTCTGGATGGTATCCGCGCGGCCCCGGCGGACAGGAGGGGGACGGCGTGATGATCTGCACTCTGGGACGACCCGGAGGTCAGCCCTGCTTGACGGCGTGCCGATCCGGCTGGATTCGGCGGCGGGCGCGGAACGGCGTCGCGGTGAGCAGACCGGCCAGCCCGGCGACCACCCAGACCAGCAGTCCGGTCAGTGCCCAGCCGCCGCCGCGCCAGTCGAAGTAGATGGCCGACTTGAACAGGTCGGTGGCCAGGCCGGGCACGTTCCAGCGGTGCATCCCGCGCAGGAACGGCGGCAGGAACTCGGGCGCGTAGATGCCGCCGGAGCCGGGGTTGCCGAGCACCACGAGCAGCAGGATCACGATGCCGGTGCCGAGCAGTCCGAGCCAGCCCTGGACGGCGGCGGCGACCATCCCGGCCGCGAACGCGGCGAGCGCGCCGACCACCGCCACCGTCGCCACCTGATCGGGGAACACGCCGAGCACCGGTCCGACCAGGATCGCCCCGATGACGCCGAGCAGGATCGCGTGCACCGCGAGCGTGGCGATCCGCAGCCCGGCCCGGCGCAGGTCGCGCGGGCTGGTGCCGAGCGAGATGCCGAGCGCCGTGGACGCCAGGTAGCCGCCGAGCACCACGCCGACGGCCAGGTAGAACGGGACCAGGCCGCGCGGGTCGTCGGCGGAGACGGGAACGTCGTCGGTGACCTCCAGCGGCACGCCGGCCTGCCGGGCCGCCTCGGTGAACACGTCGGTGACGAGTTCGGTGGCGGCGGGCGCGCCCGCGCTGGCGGTGGCGAGCGTCAGGCCGCCGCCGGGGGCGGAGCTGAGCACCGCGTACACGGACCGGTCGTTGAGGCCGCCGAAGGCGGCGTCGCGGCTGTCGTACCCGACGGGTTCGACCGTGTCGGTGCGGGCGCGGACGGCGGACATCACGGCCTGGGCCTGCTGGTCGCTCGTGACGACGGCGACCGGCACGTCGCGCGGGTCCGGCTTGTGCAGGGCGCCGACGTAGGCGGCGATGAACGCGCTCGCCAGCGCCAGGGTGCCGAGGATCAGCGCCGCCGTTCGCGGCAGCCAGTCCCGGGTACGCAGCTCCGGCTCGTCGTCCACGGCCTCAGCCTATTGCGGGCATATGCCCGGCTCGTGGGGTTTCGTCGGGCGAAAACCGCTGGCCCGGGCCGATAGCGTCGGGCCATGACGGTGCCTGTCTATACCGCCAAACCGCAGCCGGGCGACCGCGTCGCGGTCGTCTCACCCTCCGCCGGCCTGCCGGGTCTCTTCCCCCACGTGTACGAGCTGGGGCTGCGCCGGCTCCGCGACGAGCTGGGGCTGGAACCGGTGGAATATCCGACCACCCGGGTCATGGGCGCCAACCCGCGCGACCGGGCGCGTGACCTGACCGCCGCGTTCGCCGACCCGACGATCACCGCCGTGCTGGCCACAGTCGGCGGGGACGACCTGATCACCGTCACTCCCTACCTGGACGACGACGTGCTGCGGGCCAACCCGAAGCCGTACTTCGGCTACTCGGACAACACCAACGTGCTCAACCACCTGTACCGGCTGGGCGTGGTCGGCTACCACGGCGGCTCGGTGCTGGTGCACCTCGGGCGCTCCGGCAAGCCGCACCCCCTCTCGCTCGACTCGCTGCGGGCCGCGCTGTTCACCACCGGCTGGTACGAGCTGACCGCCGCTCCCGAGTGGGGCGACGAGCCGTGCGACTGGCGCGACCCGGCCACGCTGGCCGAGGAGCCGCCGATGTACCCGTCCGAGGGCTGGCGCTGGCACGGCCCGGCCGAGGTGGTGCAGGGCCGGACCTGGGGCGGCAACCTGGAGATCCTGCACTGGCTGGCGGCGGCCGACCGGGTGCCGTCCGCCGCCGAGCTGGCCGGCTCGGTGCTGGTCGTCGAGACCTCGGAGGAGATGCCGCCGGCCGAGGAGGTCTTCCGGATCGTGCGCAACCTGGGCGAGCGCGGGCTGCTCGCCGGCTTCCCCGCGATCGTGGCCGGCCGCCCCAAGGCGTGGGACTTCGACCGGCCGCACTCCGTGGCGGAGCGGCTGTCCTGGGCCGCCGACCAGCGGGAGGCGATCCTGCGGGCGATCGGGCCGTACACCGACGACCCGGTGGTGGTCTTCGACGTCGACCTGGGCCACACCGACCCCCAGCTGATCATCCCGTACGGCGGCGAGATCCGGGTGGACGCGGTCGAGCGCCGGATCGCCGTGCGCTACTGAGCCCCGCCCGAGGGCACCTGCGCCGGGGACGTCGAACTCGGCGCAGAGTTCGGTGCGCTCGGTCAACTTGTCGCGCCTCCAGCGCCTGCTCCACCGACTCGACCCGGCAGCCCTCTCCTGGCAGCCGCGCCGCTCCATCCGCCGCTCCCTGCGGGTGGGTGGAACGTCATGTGTCTCTCCGGCCCGGTTTGGCACCCATGACGTTCCACCCACCGCCGTTTCACCGGCTGGATGGAACGTCATGGGTGTCTCCGGTCTGCTGTGGCACCCGTGGCGTTCCACCCGCCACCCTTTGCGACTCGACCCGCTGGCCGGGGTGCGGGCGGACGGCGGGCAGCGTGCGCGAGACACGAAAGATCCACTCCGCCTCGCCGAGGTGGCGGCGTCGGCGGGCGCTGATCCCCGCCACCTCGGCGCACTGGAGTGGATCTTGCGGAGCGGGATCAGACGATCGCGAAGGCGCGGACCGGGAACGTGCCCATTCCGGCGACCCGCGGCGGGGCGGCGGTGAACCGGAAGCCGGTCGGGGGCAGCGCGTCCAGGCCGGTCAGGTGCTCCACGATCGGCACCCCGGCGGCCAGCAGGCCGGTGTGCGCCGGGCGCTGACCCGCAGCGGCCGGAGTCATGTCGTCGATGTTGATCGAGTCGATGCCGACGAGCGCCGCGCCCGACTCGACCAGCCACTGCGCGCCGTCACCGGTCAGGTAGGGCGCCTCCGCGGCGGCGTACGCGTCGGTGCCGAAACGCTCGTCCCAGCCGGTGTGCAGCAGCACCGCGCACCCGGCCACGTCGTACGGGGCGAGCATCAGCCGGTCCACCGCCCGGGTGCCGGCCGGCACGCGTACCACCAGGCCGGGCAGGTCGGCGAGGCGGTCCAGCGGCACCCCGGTCAGGTCCGGGCCGTCGGCGAAGCGGTGCGACGGCGTGTCCACGTACGTGCCGGTGTTGGCGATCATGTCGATCCGCGCGACGTGGAACTCGACACCCGGCGCGTACCGCCCCCGGGACGCCTCCCGGGTCAGCCACTCGGTGACCTTCGGAGCGGGCCAGCCGGGCAGCGTGACCATCCCATCGGTGATCACGTGACTCAGCTCGACCAGCCGCCGGCCGCCGGAGACCGGGGGCTCGACGCCGCGCCCGCCCTTGTGCGGCTCCTCGACGACGGTCCGGTTGGTGATCCGTACCTCGCCGACCATGAGCAGCCCGAGGTGCCGGACCAGCAGTGCGGCCACCTCGTCGTCGGTGACGTCCGGGTGCGGCACGTCCAGCCGGAACCCGTCGGTGCGCAGACCGCCGCCGTTGGAGAAAACCACCTCCGCGTCGAAGACCGTCCGATACTCGACCATCCGTCCACCGCACCACGTCCGGTCGCGGCCGGTCAAGATCGAAGATCGGGTGGGCCCGGTTCGTCGGTGGAGGGGGATAGGCTCGAACGGTGCACCCCCCGTCCGGCTGGACGCGGGGTCGTCGTCGTGTGTCGATCCGCTGGAAGTGATCACTGATGCTCACCGGACTCTTCTCCGCCGCCCTGGCCGACCCGGGGTTGGCCCGGGCGCGTGACCTGGCGCGCTCCGGTGCCGCACAGGTCGACGGGCTCGACCTGACCGGCCCGGCCGCGCTGCGCCCGTTCGCGGTCGCAGCCGTCGCCGCCGACGAGCCGGCCGGCGGCGCGGGCCGCCCGGTGCTCGCGGTCACCGCCACCACCCGCGAGGCCGACGACCTGGCCTCCGCGCTGGGCAGCCTGCTGCCGCCGGAGCAGGTGGCGGTCTTCCCGTCCTGGGAGACGCTGCCGCACGAGCGCCTGTCGCCCCGCTCCGACACGGTCGGGCGGCGCCTCGCCGTGCTGCGCCGGCTCGCCCACCCGGACGCCGCCGACGCGCACGGCCGCACCGGGCCGCTGCGGGTCGTCGTCGCGCCCGTCCGGTCACTGCTCCAGCCGCAGCTCAAGGGCCTCGGCGACCTGGAACCGGTGCAGCTCGCCGCCGGGGACGAGGCCGACCTGGAGGACGTCGCCCGCCGGCTCACCGACATGGCGTACGCCCGGGTCGACCTGGTCACCAAGCGCGGCGAGTTCGCGGTACGCGGCGGCATCCTGGACGTCTTCCCGCCCACCGACGAGCACCCGTCCCGGGTCGAGTTCTGGGGCGACGAGGTGGAGGAGATCCGCACGTTCGCGGTAGCGGACCAGCGCACCATCGAGGGCGTAGCGCAGCTCTGGGCGCCGCCGTGCCGGGAGTTGCTGCTGACCCCGGCGGTGCGGGAGCGGGCCGCCGCGCTCGCCGCCGAGCACCTCGAGCTGGCCGAGATCCTGGACAAGCTGGCCGAGGGCATCCCGGTCGAGGGCATGGAGTCACTGGCCCCCGCCCTGATCGGTGCCGACGCGCTGGAACTGCTCATCGACTGCATGCCGGCCGGCACCCACGTACTCCTCTGCGACCCCGAGCGCATCCGCACCCGCGCGCACGACCTGGTCCGTACCTCGGAGGAGTTCCTCCAGGCCAGCTGGGCCGCGGCCGCCGTCGGCGGCCAGGCCCCGGTCGACCTCGGCGCCGCCGCCTTCAAGACCCTGGCCGAGGTACGCACGGCGGCCCGCGCCCTGCGCCAGCCCTGGTGGACGCTCGCGCCGTTCGGCCTGGTCGAGGCAGACGCGGCACCGGCCCGGCAGCCCTGGGAGGACGAGCCGGCCGCTGTCGACGTCACCCCCGACGACGCCATCGCGGTGAGCCTGGCCGCCCAGCCGGCTCCGCTCTACCACGGCGAGACCGCCCGGGTGGTCGACGACCTGTTGCGCTGGGCCGGTGAGGGCTGGTCGATCGCGCTCGTGTTCGAGGGGCACGGCCCCGCCCAGCGGGCCATCGAGGTGCTCCGCGACGCCGGGCTCGGCGCGCGGCTCACCGAGGAGGTGCCCACCGCGCCCGCACCTGGCGAACTGCTCGTGTCGTGCGGCTGCCTGACCGCCGGTTTCGTCGACGAGGCGTCGAAGTTCGTGCTGCTCACCGGCAACGACGTCACCGGCGGCCGGGGCACCTCCACCCGCGACATGCGCAAGATGCCCAGCCGGCGGCGCAACACCATCGACCCGCTGGAGCTGAAGGCCGGCGACCACGTGGTGCACGAGCAGCACGGCATCGGCCGGTACGTCGAGCTGGTGCAGCGCACGGTCAACGGTGCGAGCCGCGAATACCTGGTCATCGAGTACGCGCCGAGCAAGCGCGGCCAGCCCGGCGACCGCCTGTTCGTCCCCACCGACCAGCTCGACCAGCTCTCCCGCTACGTCGGCGGCGAGCAGCCCACGCTGCACAAGATGGGCGGCTCGGACTGGCAGAAGTCCAAGGCCCGGGCCCGCAAGGCGGTCCGTGAGATCGCCGCGCAGCTCATCCAGCTCTACGCCGCGCGCAAGGCGTCGAAGGGGCACAACTTCGGCCCCGACACCCCGTGGCAGCGGGAGCTGGAGGACGCGTTCCCCTGGCAGGAGACGCCCGACCAGCTGGCCGCCATCGAGGAGGTCAAGCGGGACATGGAGCAGACCGTCCCGATGGACCGGCTGATCTGCGGCGACGTGGGCTACGGCAAGACCGAGATCGCGGTCCGGGCGGCGTTCAAGGCGGTGCAGGACGGCAAGCAGGTGGCCGTGCTGGTGCCGACCACGCTGCTGGTGCAGCAGCACTACAACACGTTCGCCGAGCGGATGAGCCAGTTCCCGGTGTCGATCCGGCAGCTGTCCCGGTTCCAGACGCCGAAGGAGACCGAGCAGACGCTGGAGATGGCCGCCGCCGGCACCGTCGACATCGTCATCGGCACCCACCGGCTGCTCCAGGCGTCCACCCGGTTCAAGTCCCTCGGGCTGGTGATCATCGACGAGGAGCAGCGGTTCGGCGTCGAGCACAAGGAGCACCTGAAGACGCTGCGCGCCGCGGTCGACGTGCTCGCCATGTCGGCCACCCCGATCCCGCGCACGCTGGAGATGGCGATCACCGGCATCCGGGAGATGTCCACCATCGCCACCCCGCCGGAGGAGCGGCACCCGGTGCTCACGTTCGTCGGCGCGTACGACGACCGGCAAGTGGCCGCCTCCATCCACCGTGAGCTGCTGCGCGACGGCCAGGTCTTCTACCTGCACAACCGGGTCGAGTCGATCGAGAAGACGGCCCGCAGGCTGCGGGAGCTGGTGCCGGAGGCCCGGGTCGCGGTGGCGCACGGCCAGATGGGCGAGGAGGCGCTGGAGAAGGTGATGGTCGGCTTCTGGGAGAAGGAGTTCGACGTCCTGGTCTGCACCACGATCGTCGAATCAGGCATCGACATCCCGAACGCCAACACGCTCATCGTGGAGCGGGCCGACCTGCTCGGCCTGGCCCAGCTGCACCAGATCCGCGGCCGGGTCGGCCGGGGCCGGGAGCGGGCGTACGCGTACTTCCTCTACCCGCCGGAGAAGCCGCTCACCGAGAACGCGCACGAGCGGCTCGCCACCATCGCCCAGCACACCGAACTCGGCGCGGGCATGTACGTGGCGATGAAGGACCTGGAGATCCGCGGCGCCGGCAACCTGCTCGGCGGTGAGCAGTCCGGCCACATCGAGGGCGTCGGCTTCGACCTGTACGTGCGGATGGTCGGCGAGGCGGTGTCCGCCTTCAAGGGGGAGAGCGCGGAGTCTGGCGATATGGCGGCGGAGGTCCGTATTGATCTGCCGATCGACGCGCACCTGCCGCACGACTACGTGTCGGTGGAGCGGCTGCGTCTGGAGATGTACCGCAAGCTCGCCGAGGCCCGTGACTCCGAACGCCTGCGCGAGGTGGTCGCCGAGATGACCGACCGGTACGGCGAGCCGCCCGCGCCGGTGCAGAACCTGGTCGCGGTGGCGCGGTTCCGGCTGCTGGCCCGCCGCTACGGGCTGACCGACGTGTCGATGCAGGGCAAGCACATCCGGTTCGGCCCGCTGCCGCTACCCGACTCGAAGCAGATGCGGCTCAAGCGCTACCACCCGGACTCGGTCTACAAGCAGGCGCTCGACCAGGTCAGCGTGCCCCGGCCGAGCACCCGGCGGATCGGCGGCGAGCCGCTGCGCGACCAGGCGTTGCTGGAGTGGTGCGGGCAACTCCTGGCCGACGTTCTCGGCAAGCCCGAGGAGCTGGCCGGTGTTGCCAGCCCCGCAGTGGCGAGCGGAAGGTGACCCGGCAAGCCCGAGGAGCTGGCCGGTGTTGCCAGCCCCGCAGTGGCGAGCGGAAGGTGACCCGGCGAGCCCGAGGAGCTGGCCGGTGTTGCCAGCCGAGCGGTGGGTGCGCGATGAGGTGGGCGGAGTCACAGGCTGGTACTCGGCGTGAGAGAGTGACCCTCATGCGTGCTCGCCGTTCCCTCGTCGCCGTCAGCGTCGCGGCCCTCGCCGCGCTCTCTCTCGCCGCCTGTGGCCGATCCGCCCCGGACGTCGCCGCCTACGTCGGCGACACCCGGTACTCCGTCGACCGGGTCGACGCGATCTACGAGGACGCGCAGCGGCAGTACGCGGACGCGGTCCGTACCCAGGCCCCGCAGACGCCGTCGCCGGAGGAACTGCGGTCCCCGGTGACCCGGCAGGACGTGCTGAACCTGCTGGTCGCGCTCGACCTGGGCAAGCGTGTGGCGGCCGACAAGGGCCTCCAGGTCACCGACGAGGTCGCCCCGGAGCAGCTCCAGCAGCAGCTCCGCATGCCGGCGACCACCGAGTACACGAAGCTGTGGGGTGAGTGGGTCGACCTCTCCGCCACGCTCCAGCAGAGCCTGCCTCCGGCCGACCTCAGCGACGAGTCCCTGATGGCCGTCTACCGTGCCATCGAGAAGACCGGGGCGATCCAGCCGGGCCTGAGCGTCGCCGAGGTGCGGCAGGCGTTCGGCGAGGCCGGTTTCGTGCGTAGCGCCACGGCCCTCAGTAACGCGCTTCAGGAGCAGGCCGAGAAGTCGGACGTCCGCGTCAACCCGCGCTTCGGGGTCACCGGTGTGCCGTCGCTGGTCAACACCGGCCAGTCGCTCGTTTTCTACTCCCTGCCGTACGTCGACCAGGACGGCCCGGTCACCGACATCTCGACGCCGGAGGCGCCGGCCGGTGACTCGCCGGCTCCCGGAGCCGCATGACCGCGCGCATCGTCCTGCTCGTCACCTCACCCCGGCTCCCCGCCGGCCTGCTGACCTCGGCCGCGTGGGACGCCGTACGCTCCGCACCGGTCCTCGCCGGTGCGGAGAGCGAGCTGACCCGGGCGGTCCGGGCGGCCGGCGCCGACGTGGGCGTGGTGACCGAGGGTGCGACCCAGGCCCTGCTCGACGCCGCGTCGGCGCACGGCGGGGCGGTGTGGCTGGCCGGTCCGGCCGGCGACGAGACGCTGGCCCGTGAGCTGGGGCTGCGGCTGGCCCGGGAGCCCGGCCTGGCCGAGCTGGAACTGATGTACGGCTCGTGGGATCCGCCCGGTGCCCGGCTGCTCGACGCGGTCGAGGTGATGGACCGGCTGGCCTCCCCGGGCGGCGATCCGTGGAAGCGGGCGCAGACCCACCGCACCCTGGCGGGTTTCCTGCTGGAGGAGTGCTACGAGGCGTACGACGCGATCAGCGCCGACGACACCGACGCGCTCCGCGAGGAACTGGGTGACGTGCTGCTCCAGGTGCTGCTGCACGCCCGGCTGGCGGAGAACCTGCCGGAGGGCGAGAGCTGGACCGTCGACGACGTCGCGGGCACCCTGGTCGACAAGATGGTCCGGCGCAACCCGCACGTGTTCTCCGGCGCGCCGGCCGGCTCGATCGAGGAGATCGAGGCGAACTGGGAGCGGATCAAGCGGGCCGAGAAGACCCGCGACTCGGTGCTCGACGGCATCGCGCTGAGCCAGCCCGCGCTCTCGCTGGCCGCGAAGATCCTGGATCGGGCCGGCCGGGTCGGCCTCGCCGTGCCGCCCCCGCTGGCCGAGTCGCAGGTGGATCCGGAGGCCCGGCTCGGCGCGAGCCTGTTGGCCACTGTCGCCGCCGCCCGGCAGGCCGGTATCGATCCGGAGGCCGCGCTGCGGCGGGCCACGTTGGCGTACGCCGAAGCGGTCCGAGCCGCCGAACGCGCCACCCCGGACCACCCCGCCTGACCCAAGCCGCCCCCGCCCGCGACGCCGCCCCGCACCCCGCCCCAGGCCCGCCTGCGCCCACCCCGGCCCGCGATCTTGCACTTGCTG
Organism: Micromonospora sp. CNB394; assembly: GCF_000374985.1. NCBI lineage: Bacteria > Bacillati > Actinomycetota > Actinomycetes > Micromonosporales > Micromonosporaceae > Micromonospora > Micromonospora sp. CNB394. The sequence continues at coordinate 159,833 of NZ_KB895832.1, forward strand.
CCCCGTGGATGTCGCGAATGGCCCATCCGCCCGGGCGCAAAGTGCAAGATCGCCGCAGATGGCCGCCCGTCTCCCGCCACGCGAGACATGCAGTCCACATTCCGGCCTGCCCGGGCCGTGGCGCTCGCCCGCCGTGCTGGACGGGGTGGCCCGGTCGAGACACGCGCCTCCAGGCGACTCCGAGCGGTGATCAAGGAGTTTGTGTCGGGATTGGACGCTGACGAGGACACAAACTCCTTGATCAACGCGGAGGGGGGGAAGGGGCGGCGAGGCGGGAGAGTGGGCGGGAGGGGTGGGAAGGGGCGGGAGGGGCGGGAAGGGTCGGGAAGGGTGGGTAGGGTCGGGAGGGTCGGTAGGGTCGGGGGATGGAAGCGTTCGGGCCGCTGGCGGAGCGGATCGTGGAGGCGTTGCTGGAGAGCCGGCCCGGGCTGGCGACCTCCGCCGGGGACCACCGCTACGACGACCGGCTGCCCGATCTCTCCGCCGGTGCCCTCGCCGCCGATCAGGCGATGCTCAAGGACGCGGCCGACGCGCTCGCGGAGATCGACCCGGACGCGCTCGACGTGGCGGAGAGCGTCGACCACGCGCTGCTCACCAGCCTCGTCGACCGGGGCCTGTTCGAGGCCACCGAGATCCGCGGCCACGAGTGGGATCCGCTGCGCCACAATCCGGGTCCGCTGCTGCACGCTCTGCTGGCCCGCCCCTTCGCCCCGGCCGAGGAGCGCCTGACCAGCCTGGCCGGGCGTCTGTCGGCCGTACCCGATGCGCTGTCGACGGCGCGCGCGACGCTGCGGGACATGCCGCGGGTCCACGCGGAGACGGCGGTCGGGCAGTTCACCGGCACGGCGGCGCTGATCCGCGACGAGGTGCCCGGCCTGCTGGCCGAGGCGCCGGCGCTGCGCGACCGGGTCGGCCCGGCGGCCACCGACGCGATCACCGCGCTGGAGGAGTTCGTCGCCTGGCTGCGGCAGGGCCTGGCCGCCGATGCCGGCCCGGGGCGTGACCCGCGGCTGGGCCGGCGGCGGTGGGAGGCGCGGCTGTGGCACACGCTCGACACCGAGCTGAGCGCCGCCGAGGTGCAGCGCCGCGCCTGGGCCAACCTCGACCGGGTCACCGAGGAGATCCGCGCGGCGTCGGTCGAGCTGGTCGGTGGTCCGGCCGACGACGAGACGGTACGCCGGGCGCTGGACCTGCTCGCCGCCGAGCACCCGGACGACGCCACGATCGTCGACCTCGCCTCGATCACGCTGGACGAGGCAAGTGACTTCGTCCGCCACCACGACCTGGTCGGCATGGTCGGCGATCCGTGCGTGATCCAGGAGATGCCGGAGTTCGCGCGGGGCGTGGCGGTGGCCTACTGCGACTCGCCGGGCCCGCTGGAGACGGCCGACGTGCCGACGTTCTACTGCATCTCGCCCACCCCGGCGGACTGGCCGGCGCAGCGGGTCGAGTCGTTCTACCGCGAGTACAACGACCACATGATCCGCAACCTGACCGTGCACGAGGCGATGCCCGGCCATTTCCTCCAGCTCGCCCACGCCCGCAGGTACGACGGCCCGACCCGGGTGCGCGCGCTCACCGAGTCGGGTGTGTTCGTCGAGGGGTGGGCGGTCTACGCGGAGGAGCTGATGGCCGGGCTCGGCTTCGGCGGGCTGCCGGTGCGGTTGCAGCAGCTCAAGATGCAGCTCCGGATGACCATCAACGCGCTGCTGGACCAGCTCGTGCACTGCGACGACCTGCCCGAGTCCGAGGCGATGGCGTTGATGACCGGACGCGGGTTCCAGGAGGAGGGCGAGGCGGCCGGCAAGTGGCGGCGGGCGCTGCTCACCTCGACGCAGCTGTCCACGTACTTCGTCGGCTACAGCGAGATGGCCGGCATCGCCGCCGCCCGGCCGGACGGCGTGCCGGTGCGCGACTGGCACGACGCCATGCTGGCGCACGACTGCCCGCCGCCGCGTCACCTGCGGACGCTGCTGGGGGTGTGAGGCTCACCGGCCGGCGGCGACCCCGGCCCGTCGTCAGCGCCCGGCGGCGACCGCGTCGATCAGCCAGCGCGACAGCGAGTACGCGGTCAGTACCGCGACGGACAGCGGCACGAACACGGTGAGTCCGGCCGCGGAGCCCGTCCGTGATCGGCGGCGGGCCGGAGGCCGGCGCCCGGCCGGCGGGCGTCGGCGGATCGAGCGTCGGCGCCGGCTGAATCGCCGGCGGCCGACGCCCCGGCGCCGGACGCGCGAGCGCCGGACGCGGCACCGCCGGGCGGGGTCACGACGTGGCGGGGCGGCGGTCCACCACACCGGCGCCGGCCGGCACGGCGAACGCGCCGGCCTCGACGCTCTCGGTGTAGCGGCTCAGCGTCACCTCGGCGGGCTTGCCGTCGAGCGTGCCGGCGAAGCTGCCCAGCACACCCTCGTTCGTCACGCAGGCGGCGAAGCGCTCCCCGTCGTGGGTGACGTCGACGCAGGTGGCGTGGCGTCCGGCGAGCGTGGTGTCGCTCTGCTCGATGACCGCCTCCGGCGCCAGCGCCGCGTCGGTGAGCAGCCGGATCACCGCGGGCGGCGTGACCAGGCCCTGCTTGCGCGCCTCGTCGTAGACGATCACCGACGGCTTCCCGGCGGTGAGCACGGGGGGCGAGACGGTGCAGGAGGTGCGGGCGGCGGTGCTGGCGCACCGGGTCACCGACTCCTGGGTCACCGTGATCTTGCCGCCGGGCCAGGTGTACGTGGACCGCAGCGGCTTCTTGGTCTGCGCGATCGAGGCGGTCCGGCCCCCGTCGAGCTGGTAGTCGGCGGCCCAGGTCTGCTCCAGCGCCCGGTCCATCCGCGCGGCGAGGTCGTTGACCAGGTCGGACCGGCCGAGCGCGACGTTGGCGTCGTCCAGGGCCTGACAGCCGGTGACCGAGAGCGACGCGATGACCGAGGCGGCGAGCACGCGGAGAGTCGTCGAGGCGGCAGGCATGATGCCCAGCCTTGTCGATCGACGCAACGTCTCGCAAACCGGTTGCCGGTTGACGCCCGGTAATCCGGGAATGTCCGTCTCAGTAGGCGCCTCGGGGGCCGCCCCGAGCGGGGTGCGGGAGGGCGGGGACCGATACGCTGCGTTCAACACCTGCCTCAGCCGCACCGTCGCGGCCCATACCGGACCGGAACCACACAAACGAGGAGCGACTCAGTGGCAACCATCGAGGGAATCGTCGCCCGGGAGATCCTGGACTCGCGGGGCAACCCGACGGTCGAGGTCGAGGTCGGGCTCGACGACGGCACGATCGCCCGCGCCGCGGTGCCGTCCGGCGCCTCCACCGGCGCCTTCGAGGCGGTCGAGCTGCGCGACGGTGACAAGGATCGCTACCTGGGCAAGGGTGTCGAGAAGGCGGTCGCGAACATCGAGGACCGGATCGTCGACCAGCTCATCGGCTACGAGGCCAGCGAGCAGCGGCTGATCGACCAGAAGATGATCGACATCGACGGCTCGGACAACAAGGGCGAGCTGGGCGCGAACGCCATCCTCGGCGTCTCCCTGGCCGTGGCCAAGGCCGCCGCCGGCAGCGCCGAGCTGAGCCTGTTCCGCTACCTGGGCGGCCCGAACGCGCACCTGCTCCCGGTGCCGATGATGAACATCCTCAACGGTGGCGCGCACGCCGACTCGAACGTCGACATCCAGGAGTTCATGATCGCGCCGATCGGCGCGCCGACGTTCCGGGACGCGCTGCGCTCCGGCGCCGAGGTCTACCACGCGCTGAAGTCGGTGCTGAAGAAGAAGGACCTGTCGACCGGCCTGGGCGACGAGGGCGGCTTCGCCCCGAACCTGCCCACGAACGCCGCCGCGCTGGACCTGATCGCCGAGGCCGTGGAGAAGGCCGGCTACCGGCTCGGCACCGACATCGTCTTCGCGCTCGACGTGGCCGCCACCGAGTTCTTCGACAACGGCACCTACACGTTCGAGGGCAGCGCCAAGAGCGCCGAGGAGATGAGCAACTACTACACCAAGCTCGCCGGCGACTACCCGATCGTGTCGATCGAGGACCCACTGGCCGAGGACGACTGGAGCGGCTGGGCCACCCTCACCGCCGCGCTCGGCGACCGCGTCCAGATCGTCGGCGACGACCTGTTCGTGACCAACCCGCAGCGCATCGCCCGGGGCATCGTTGAGCGGGCCGCCAACGCGGTGCTGGTCAAGGTCAACCAGATCGGCTCGCTCACCGAGACGCTCGACGCCGTCGACCTGGCCCACCGGGCCGGCTTCAAGTGCATGATGAGCCACCGCTCCGGCGAAACTGAGGACACCACCATCGCCGACCTGGCCGTCGCCACCGGCTGCGGGCAGATCAAGACCGGCGCGCCGGCCCGCTCGGACCGGGTGGCCAAGTACAACCAGCTCCTGCGGATCGAGGAGGAACTGGCCGACGCGGCGCGGTACGCCGGTGCGGGCGCCTTCCCGCGCTACCGTTCGGCCTGAGCGAGCGCTCCGGGGGAGGGGTGTGACGATGCAGCAGCGCCGCACACCGGGTGGCCAGCGGCCCGCCCGTCGGCCGGGTCAGCCCGGCCGGACGGGCGGTCCCCGGGTCCGGTCCACGGCCCGCGACAACGGCGTCCGCGCGGAGGCGCGCGCCGCCGGCCGGTCACCCGGCGCGTCCCGTGCCGCCGACGGTGTACGCCCCGCGAGCCGCCCCGCCGCGGCCCGGCGTACCGCCGCCGGTGGCCCGGTGAAGCGGCTCACCGCACCCCAACCCCGGCGCTTCACCGGGCGCGCCACTGTGCTGTTCGCGGTGCTGATCGCGCTCGCCCTGGCGTACACCTATCCGGTCCGCGTCTACCTGGACCAGCAGGCCGACATCGAGCGGATGGAGGCCGCGCAGGCCGCCCAGCGGGCCGAGATCGACCGGCTCACCGCCGAGGCGGCCAAGTGGCAGGATCCGGAGTACGTCAAGACGCAGGCCCGGGAGCGGTTCTTCATGGGCAAGCCGGGCGAGACGCTGCTCGTGGTGCTCTCCGACCCGGAGGGCGCCGCGAAGGACGCCGGCAAGGACGCGGGGCCGGGGGCGCCGAAGCCGCCCGAGCCCTGGTACGACACCCTGTGGGGAAGCGTGCGGGCGGCCAACGCCGAGCGCCCCGACAAGTGAGCTTAGATCCGAGAGGCACTTCCTTGAGCGTCGTACCACCGCAGGAGCCGGCGGCGGACTCCGTACCCCCGCCGGAACGCCAGCCGGCCACCGAGGCCGACCTGGCCGCGGTGGCCGCGCAGCTCGGACGCCCGCCTCGCGGCACCCGCGCGGTGGCCCACAGGTGTCCCTGCGGCCTGCCCGACGTGGTGGAGACGACGCCCCGGCTGGCCGACGGCACGCCGTTCCCGACGCTGTTCTACCTGACCTGCCCGCGTGCCACGGCGGCGTGCAGCCGGCTGGAGTCGGCCGGGCTGATGAAGGAGATGGCCGAACGGCTGGCCGAGGACCCGGAGCTGGCCGCGCGGTACCGGGCGGCGCACGAGGACTACCTGGCCCGCCGGGAGGTGATCGGCGAGGTACCGGAGATCGCCGGCATCTCGGCCGGCGGCATGCCGGGGCGGGTGAAGTGCCTGCACGTGCACCTCGGGCACGCGCTCGCGGCCGGGCCGGGGGTCAACCCGTTCGGTGACGAGACGCTGGCGCTGGTGGAGAAGTGGTGGGTGGCCGGCCCTTGCGTGGCCGTGCCACCGGCCCGGTGAGATGAGCGCCGACGAGATCACTGTGCGCCGGGCCCGCACCACCGACGTACGCGGGATCCGGCGGCTGGTGGACACCTACACCGACGACCGGCGGCTGCTCAGCAAGGCGACGGTGACGCTGTACGAGGACGTGCAGGAGTTCCGGGTCGCGGTGACGCCGGACGGCGCGGTGGTCGGGTGCGGCGCGCTGCACGTCATGTGGGAGGACCTGGCCGAGATCCGGACGGTCGCGGTCGACCCGTCCTGCCGGGGTCACCGGATCGGGCACCGGATCGTCGGTGAGCTGATCGGCGTGGCGCGGGAGCTGGGCGTCGCCCGGATCTTCGTGCTCACGTTCGAGACCGGGTTCTTCGGCTCGTTCGGCTTCCGCGAGATCGACGGCGCGCCCGTTCCGCAGCCCGTCTACGAGCAGCTCCTGCGCTCGTACGACGAGGGCGTCGCCGAGTTCCTGAACCTGGAACGGGTCAAGCCCAACACCCTCGGCAACACCCGGATGCTGCTGCGTCTCTGAGCTTGGGCGGGCTGCCGTAGGGTGGGCGCCGTGAGCGCGCGTGTGGCAGCCATCGACTGCGGGACCAACTCGATCCGACTGCTGATCGCCGACCTGCCGGAGGCTTCGGCCGGCGAGACGGCACCACTGGTGGACGTCTCGCGGCGGATGGAGATCGTCCGGCTGGGGCAGGGCGTCGACCGGACCGGCAGGCTCGCCCCGGAGGCCATCGAGCGGACCCGCGTCGCGCTCGCCGACTACGCGGCCGAGATCGAGAAGTCCGGCGCCGAGCGGGTACGCATGTGCGCCACCTCTGCCTCCCGCGACGCCTCCAACGCCGCCGACTTCCGTGCCATGGTCGAGCGCACGCTCGGCGTGCCGCCCGAGGTCGTGACCGGCGACGAGGAGGCGCGGCTGTCGTTCACCGGCGCGGTGCGCGGCCTGCCCGCCGACGCCGAGCCGCCCTACCTGGTGGTCGACATCGGCGGCGGCTCCACCGAGTTCGTCGTCGGCACCCGCGCCGACGGTGTGCGCGGCGCGATCTCGGTGGACATCGGCTGCGTCCGGATGACCGAACGGCACCTGCACGGCGACCCGCCGACCGCGGCGCAGGTCGCCGCCGCCGAGGCCGACATCGCCGCCGCCGTCGACCGCGCGCTCGCCGACGTGCCCGGCCGGGAGGCCGCCACGCTGGTCGGGCTCGCCGGTTCGGTCACCACGGTGGTCGCCCTGGCGCAGGGGCTCCAGGAGTACGATCCCAGCCGCATCCACCACGCCCGGGTCTCGTACGAGCAGGTGGCCGCGGTGACCGCGGATCTGCTCGGCAGGAGCAGCGAGCAGCGGCTGGCGTACCCGGTGATGCATCCGGGGCGGGCGGACGTGATCGGCGCGGGCGCGCTGGTGCTGCGAGTGATCATGGAACGGGCCGGGATGCCGTCGGTGGTCGCCTCCGAGCACGACATCCTCGACGGCATCGCCTGGAGCCTGGCGGCGGCCTCGAGATAGGGGGTCTCCCTGCGTGTGGCCGGTATGATTTCCATATGGTCACCACAGTCAATCTTCCTGACGGACTGCACGAGCGGCTCAAGCAGCTTGCCGAGCAGGAGCACCGATCGATGAACGCCACCATCGTCGTGGCCGTCGAGGAGTACGTCTCGGCGCGCAATCATCGTGCCCGCGTGCGGGATCTTGCGCGGGAAGTTGCCGAGCGTGACGCCGAGTTGCTGCGACGGTTGGCGGAGTGATCAACTACCTCGAGGTCGACGACCTCGTGGAGATCGCCTCGATCGTGCTGGGTGAGACGCCGCAGGTCCGTGATTTCGGTCTGCTCTCTTCGGCGGTGGTCCGCCCGGCCACCGTGGCGTTCGGCCGGGAGGCTTACCCCGATCTCTGGACCAAGGCCGCCGCGCTGCTGCACTCGGTCTGCATGAACCATGCGCTGATCGATGGGAACAAGCGTCTCGCCTGGGCGGCGGCGCGTGTGTTTCTGGCCCTCAACGAGGTGCCGATCCAGGACGTCGATGTCGATCAGGCCGAGGCTCTCGTGATGTCGGTGGCCAGCGGCACCCTGACCGAGGTCTCGGACATCGCCCGCGAACTCCGCAAGCTCTATGTCTGAGCCATCAAGTCTCGCCTAGCCCTCGTCCGCGTTTCCGTGGCGGTGATCAAGGAGTTTGTGTCTGGGCGGGGCGCCGGTGAGAACACGAACTCCTTGGTCAACGGGACGGGCGGGGTTGGTCCGCCGCCAGGTCGGGGCGGTGTTCCCCTGATCCACTTCTCGACGTCGGACTTCCGTCAGATCTGGCCCATCCGGAGCACGGCGCGATCGGGGGATGGCCGTGAGGTCGCAGTCGCCGTGTGGTGCGGCCGCACGTGCCGATGCGGCCTCTGTGGTTGTGCCGGGTGTGCGCGGCCCCCTGGCCGTGCCGGGCGGCCCGCCTGTTGCTGCTGCTGGACTACCGGCGCGACCGCGTCGCCCTGTCGATCCACATGGCCGGCTGCCTGTTCGACGCCACCGCCGACCTGTTGGCCGCCAACCCGAACCCGGCCGACCTGTTCGACCGTTTCATCGGGTGGACCGCCCGCCTTTAGGTGTTGTGTCGTTGATGGTAGTGCGCAATGCGCACTAGTGTGCTGAGCGTGGATACCACGCAGCTCCTCAAGGGCGTGCTCGACCTGGCGGTGCTCGCCGTGCTCAAGGACGAGGACGGATACGGCTACGACATCCTGCGGCGGCTACGCGAGGCCGGCCTCGCTGAGGTCGGCGACGCCTCGGTCTACGGCACGCTGCGCCGGCTGTTCGCGGCCGGTCTGCTCACCACGTACGTGGTGCCCAGCGAATCCGGGCCGCACCGCAAGTACTACTCGCTGAACGCCGCCGGGCGTGACCAGCTCACCCGCTCCGGCAAGACGTGGCGCTCGTTCGCCACCACCATGGACGCACTGCTCGACGATCGGGGGATGGCGGCATGACCGTCACTGGGCAGGAGATCACGGACTACGTCGACCGGGTACGCGCGGCGCTCGCCGACCTGCCGCCGAGAGTCCGCGACGAGCTGACCGAGGAGCTGCCGGAACACCTCGCCGAGGTGGCCGCCGAGGGCGAGGGCACGCTCGTGGACCGGCTGGGCACCCCCGAGGCGTACGCGGCCGAGCTGCGTGCCGCCGCCGGTGCCGGGGAGGGGCGGCGACCGGCGCGCTTCCATCGCCTGGCCGAGGCGTGGGAGCAGGCGGCCGTTCAGGTGCGACTGCTGGACCGCCAGCTCGGCCCGGTGCTCGGGCACGTGACGGTGAGCGACTTCCTGCGTCCGCTGCGTCCGGCCTGGTGGCTGCTCCGCGGCTGGCTGGCCGCCCTGCTGATCAGCGTGCTGGTGGACGGTGACCGGCCGGGCCTGCTGCCACGGCCGAACAACAACGCGTCGGCCGGCCTGCTGCTGCTCATCGGCGCGGTGGCCGTTTCGCTGTGGTGGGGTCGCCGTTCGGCCGGGATCACGGGGTGGCAGCGACAACTGCATCAGATCGTCACCGCCGCGCTGCTGTTGTTCTCGTTCGCCGTGCTGGCCCAGGTGGACGAACGCGCCGGCTCCGACGTCTACAGCGGCTACGAGCAGACGTCCGTGGATAGGCGGTACGACCGGATCGAGGACGTCTTCGTCTACGACCAGCAGGGGCGGCTGATCCGCGACGCGCGGCTGTTCGAGCAGAACGGCGTGCCGATCCGGCTCGGCTGGCCGAGCTGCATGGACGGTTCGGGTGTGGTGCCGGAGATGCGCAACACCTACCCGTACTGCCCGGAGCGGGCCCCGTTCGGCCCGCCGGCCCCGCCGTCGACCGCCCCGCCCGTATCCACGCCCACGGACAGCCCCACCCCGACCGCGCCCACCATCAGCGCTTCCCCGGCACCCACGTCGACCCCCTGACGCACTCGAACCCGGCGAGATCTTGGAAGGAAAGGGCCCTCATGGGGGCCGGATTCCTCCAAGATCTCGCGGGATCCGCTGTCAGGCGATGGCGGCGATGTCACCGTCGTCGAAGTAGATCGCCTGGTGGAGCCGGCCGCCCAGCGCTGCGGCGAATCGGGCCACCACCTCCTGGCCGGAGATCTTTCCCTGCTCGATCTGGGAGACCCGTCCCTTGGTGACGCCCATCCGGTCGGCGACCTGTTGCTGGGTCAAGCCGCGCGCTCGCCGTACCTCCGCGAGGCGGTGGCCGATAAACTCGGCGAGGAGTTCCTGCTTACCCGCATCGACTGCCTCTTCCCCGCCGGCCCGGGCGACGTGGTCGGCGCGGATGTCCTGCCACCGGGAGTAGTCGCTCATGCCTTCCCTTCCTCTCGTGCCCGGTCCTTGAGGTAGAGCTCGTAGCGGTGCTCGGCGACGGGAATGGCCTCCTGATACCACGTCTTCCACCGACCGGACTTGTCGCCGGCGACAAGGAGGATGCTCGAGCGCCACGGGTCGAACGCGAAAAAGGATACGCACGGTGCCCGGCCGGAGCTCCTTCAAGTTCGCCATCGACGAACCGTGAATGGTGTCGACAAGGGGCCGTCCGGGTCCTGGTCCGTGCTCGGCCAGGAGGTCGATTGCCTGCACCACCCGCGTATGGGTGGACGCGTCGAGAGTGTCGAGCCACTGCCGCGCCTCGTCGACCAGGTAGACGTCCCAGTCTCCAGCCACCACGCGGATAGTTTAGCAATCGCTATACCCGGCATGTGTGCCCGTCCGGCGCTTCGACAGGAGGTGAATGCCACTGTTGTTCCGTCTTCCCCGGGCCGCTCACCGCGTGGCACGCTACCGGCACGTAACAGCCAACTGTGCGACCAGCCAACGTTGACTGACCGCAAGGAGGACGGGCCCATGGGCGAGATGGTGAGCTTCACCGGCAACGGAGGGACGAGCGAGGGGTATCTCGCGATACCCACCGGCGGTGCGGCCAGCCCGGCGGTCATCGTCATCCAGGACTGGTGGGGACTGGTGCCCCACGTCCGGGCCGTGGTGGACCGCTTCGCCGAGGCCGGTTTCGTCGCCCTCGCGCCCGACTTCCGGCACGGCGGCCCGGCCGTGAAGCCGACCGAGCCGCGGCTGATGCTGAACAGCTCCCAGATGGACGAGGCGGCCAGCGACATCGCCGCCGCCGCCGAATACCTGGCCGGGCGGTCCGAGGTCGCCGGCAAGGTGGGCTGCGCCGGGTTCAGCGCGGGCGCCAGCCTGGCCCTGTGGTCCGCCACGTTCTCCGAGCGCATCGTGGCCACCGCCGGGTTCTATCCGCGCCTGCCCTGGGAGGGCATGGCCGTCGGGTCGGCGGACGAAGGCGGCTGGGCCGGCTACGCCGGGAAGGCGGCGCTCATCCACTGCTCCGAGGCGGACGGCCTCTCCGCCGCCGACGGGGTGCAGAGCGTACGCCGGTCCATCGAGTCCGCCGGCGGCACCTGCCAGACGTTCGACTACCCGGGCACCGCGCACGCGTTCTTCAACGAGGACCGGCCCGAGCACTTCGACCAGCGGGCCGCCGCCACCTCCTGGGCCCGCACGCTGGAACTGTTCCGGGCGAAACTTGGCTGAGTCGCGTACCCCGCAGGACGTGGTCGCCCGCGCCGACCGGGCGGCCGACCTGGCCGACCTCGACGGCGCGGTCAGCGACTGCTTCGCCTGCCCGCGCCTGGTGGCCTGGCGGGAGGAGGTGGCCCGGGTCAGGCGGGCCGCGTTCCGCGACCAGGACTACTGGGGGCGGCCGGTGCCCGGCCTCGGCCCGCCGGACGCACGCATCGCCATCCTCGGCCTGGCACCCGCGGCGCACGGCGGCAACCGCACCGGCCGGATCTTCACCGGGGACCGGTCCGGTGACGTGCTGTTCGCCGCGCTGCACCGCGCCGGGCTGGCCAACCAGCCGACGAGCGTGGCCGCCGACGACGGCCTGACGTTGCGGGACACCCGGATCTTCGCCGCCGTGCGGTGCGCGCCGCCGGACAACAAACCCACCCCGGCCGAGCGGGACACCTGCGCGCCGTGGCTGCACCGCGAGGTCGAACTGATCCGGCCCACACTGCGCGTCGTGGTCGCGCTGGGCGCGTTCGCGTGGGCCGCGTGGTGGCCGGTGCTACGGCAGGTCTACGGGCGGCGACCGCCCACACCGCGACCGGTGTTCGGTCATGGGGCACACTGGTCCGGCGAGTCGGTGCCGGCGTTGCTGGGCTGCTATCACGTCAGCCAGCAGAACACGTTCACCGGCCGGCTCACACCGGCGATGCTGGACGACGTGTTCACCCGGGCGAAGGACCTGGCCGGGGTGGACTGAAGAACACCTGAGGCGGTGGGATGGATTTCGGCGTACTGCGCAGGTGGTGGCCGGTCGCCGCGGTGACGGTGCTGCTCGCGCTCGCCGCGTTCGCCGCCGGTCACTCCGCCATCGGGGCCAGCCGGATCCCGCCCGTCGCAGACACCATCCCGTACGTTCCGGACTACCCGTCGCCCGAGGCGGTGCCGTCGATCCCCGTCGAACCCCGCGACGCCGGTGAGCCCACCTCGGGCGGTGTGCCGGGCTGGCTGGCGACCGCCGCCCTGGTGTTGTCGTCAGCGGCGGTGCTGGTCGCTGTCGGGTACGTCCTGTGGAACGTGCTCCGGGGCGCGCTGCGTCGCACCACCCGCGCGGTGCCGGTGCGACGCACCAGGCGTACCGCGGAGGGGACCGCCCGTGAGGTGGTGGCCGCGCTCGACGCCGGGCTCGTCGAACTGGACGACCGCTCCACCGACCCGCGGACCGCCGTGATCGCCTGCTGGGTGCGCCTGGAGGAGGCCGCCGAGGACGCGGGCGTGCCCCGGCGCACCGGCGACACCCCGACCGACCTGGTCGGTCGGCTGCTGCGCGGCGATCCGGCGGCCGGCATCCCGGCGATCGCCAGCGCCGACGTGCTCGACGGTTTCGCGCGCGTCTACCGGGAGGCCCGGTATGCCACGCACCCGGTCGACGAGCACACCCGGGACCAGGCCCGCGCCGCGTTGCGGCGGCTGCGCGGCGAGCTGACCAGCCTGGCGGGTGAGGCGTCGTGAGCACCAGCATCGACGAGCTGCTCTCGTTCGGCGAGGAGCCCGCCGGACAGGACGTCCGGCCCTCGGGCGGCGGCCGGGCGCGCCTGCTGCTGCGGACCGTCGCGGCCACCGCCGCCGTCGTCGTGGTGGTCGTGGTCGGGCTGCGCGCGGTCGGCCTGAAGGTGCCGATCTGGATCGTCGTGGCCGGGGTGCTCGCCGTGCTCGCCGTACGCCGGGTCACCACCGCGCTGTCACCCCCGCCGCCGTCCCGCACGGGTGCCCGGGTACCCGCCGGTGAGGAGCCCGGCACCTGGAACTGGTCCGCGCGGGACGCGCTGCGTACCGCGATCAACGGCTGGGAGCGTCCGCTGGACTGGTGCGCCGGCAACCAGGAGCGGTTCACCGAGCGCGTCCTGCCCCGCCTCGGCGAGCTGGCCGACGAACGGCTGCGCCAGCGCCACGGGGTCACCCGTGAGTCCGACCCGGCCCGCGCCCGGGCGGTGCTCGGCGAGCCACTGTGGACGTTCCTCGCCATCCCCGTCCGCCGCCCTCCGTCGCCGCGCGACCTCGCGGCGATCGTCGCCGAACTGGAGAAGATCTGATGAACGACGTGGACCGGAGCATGCCTCCCGCCGAGGTGGGCCGGCTCGCCCGGACCGTCCTGGACGCGGTCGGCACCGTCGTGGTCGGCAAGCGGGACGCGCTGGAGCTGGTGCTGGCCGGCATCCTCGCCGGTGGTCACGTGCTGCTGGAGGATCTGCCCGGCCTGGGCAAGACGCTCACCGCGCGTTCCTTCGCGCAGGCGCTCGGGCTGGACTTCCGGCGGCTCCAGTTCACCCCGGACCTGCTGCCCGCCGACGTGACCGGCTCGTTCCTCTACGACCAGAGCAGCGGCGACTTCGCGTTCCGGGCCGGCCCGGTGTTCACCAACCTGCTGCTCGCCGACGAGATCAACCGGACGCCGCCGAAGACCCAGTCGGCGCTGCTGGAGGCGATGCAGGAGAAGCAGGTCTCGGTCGAGGGCGTGACCTATCGGCTGGACGAGCCGTTCCACGTGCTGGCCACCGCCAACCCCATCGAGTACGAGGGCACGTACCCGCTGCCGGAGGCGCAACTCGACCGGTTCCTGCTGCGGGTGTCGTTCGGCTACCCGAGCCACGACGAGGAGTGGGACGTGCTGCGCCGCCGGATCGCCCGCCGCCGCGAGGAGGCGGAGATCAAGCCGGTGGTGGACGCCGCCACGCTGCGCGCCATGCAGGCCGCGCTGGAGGACGTGGTGGTCGAGGACTCGGTCGGCCGGTACATCGTGGCGCTCACCGCGGCGACCCGCGAGCACCCCTCGGTGCTCGTCGGCGCGTCCCCGCGCGGCTCGCTGGCGCTGCTGCTGCTGTCCCGGGTGCGGGCGGTGCTCGCCAACCGCGACTACGTGGTGCCGGAGGACGTCAAGGCGGTGGCGGCGCCCGCGCTCGCGCACCGGATCACGCTGCGGCCGGAGATGTGGCTGCGCCGCGTCGACCCGTCGTTCGTGGTCGGCGAGGTGCTGGACTCCACGCCCGCGCCGGCCAGCGGCGCGCTGCCCAGCTACGCCGCCGGCCGCTGATGGACCGGGCCGACGCGGCGAGCGGCTGGGCGCCCACCTGGGCGCTCGGCCGGGCCGTGCTGCTCACCGGCGTGCTGCTCGTCGCGGCGGTGCTGCTCGGCCGCATCGACCTGGTGGTGCTCGCCACGCCGTTCGCGCTCGGCACCGCGTACGCGTTGCGCCGCCGTCCCGCCGCGCTGCCCGAGCTGGAATTCGGTGTCGGGGACACCCACCTGGTCGAGGGCGCGCCGCTGGCCGCCACCGTCGCGGTGGCCAACCCCGACCTGGTCGGGTACGACCTGGCGGTGGTCCGGACCCGGATGTCGCGCTGGCTGCGGGTGGAGCAGGTCGGCTTCGGCGGCGCCGGGGTGGACGTGAGCCGCTCCGGGGGCGCGGACCGCCCGTTCGTCACCTCGGTACCCCGGGGCAGCGCCGTCGACCTGGAACTGACCGGCACCGCCCTGCGGTGGGGACGGCACCCGATCGGCCCGGCCGGGGTGCGGGTCGCCGCCGCCGACGGTCTGCTGGTGTCCCGCGCGATGGTCACCGACCCGATCCGGGCCCGGGTCTATCCGCGTACCGAACCGTTCGACGCGGTCGAGGCGATGCCCCGGGCCGCCGGGCTGGTCGGCGCACACCGCTCGCGGCGGCCGGGCGAGGGCGGCGAACTCGCCGGGGTGCGCGTGTTCGCGCCCGGCGACCGGCTGCGCCGGATCGACTGGCGGGTGTCGCTGCGGGCCCGGCAACTGCACGTCGCGGCGACGCTGTCGGACCGGGACGCCGAGGTGGTGGTGCTGCTGGACGTGCTGGCCGAGGCGGGCCGCTCCGGTGGCGTGAACGGGACGGCGTCGGTGCTGGACACCACGGTCCGGGCGGCCGCCGCGATCGCCGAGCACTACCTGCACCGCGGCGACCGGGTGTCGATGCTTGAGTACGGCCCGGCCGCGCGCCGCCTGCGTCCGGCCACCGGGCGGCGGCAGTACCTGACCGTCCTGGAGTGGCTGCTCGACGTGCAGGCCGAGTCGTCCCCGCACGAGCCGTACGACCAGGTCTTCGGCCCGCAGGTGCTCTCCTCGGACGCGCTCGTGGTGGTGCTCACCCCGCTGCTCGACGAGCGGTCCGCGCAGATGCTGGCCCGGCTGGCCCGCGGTGGGCGGTTCGTGGTGGCGGTGGACACGTTGCCGGCCGAGCTGCCGGTGCCGAAGGAGCGGGGCTGGGCCGAGGTCGCGTACCGGCTGTGGCGGCTGGACCGGGACACGATGATCGGCCAGCTCCGCGAGCACGGGGTGCCGGTGGTGCGCTGGGCCGGCGCCGGCAGCCTGGACGAGGTGCTGCGCGACGTGGCCCGGCTGGCGACCGCCCCGAAGGCAGGCTTCAAATGACGGATGCCCTGGTGGAGCGGGTACGGGCGCTGCGGTTCGCCGCCGCCCGGGTCAGCCCGCTGCCGCTGCTGGTACGCGGCGGCATCTTGCTCACCGTGCTCGCGGGCTTCCTGCTCGCGTACCCGGTGCAGGCTTTCACCGCGCGTTCGCTGCTGGCCCTGACGGTGGCCGCGGTGCTGCCGGCGGTCGGGCCGCGCCGGATCTGGCCGACGTTCACCGCGCTGGTGACCGTCGGCGGCTGGCTGCTGGCCACGTTCGGCTTCGACCGGCCGCCGGCGCTGTGGCGGCTGCTCGCCGTGGCGACGCTGCTCTACCTGGCGCACTCGCTCTGCGCGCTGGCCGCGCTACTGCCGTACGACGGGCTGATCGACCCGGACGTGGTGTTGCGGTGGCTGGGCCGCGCGGGTGGCGTGGTGCTCGCCAGTGCCGTGCTCGGCGTGGTGCTGGCGTGGCTCGGGGGAGTGGGCGGGACCGACGGCTCACAGGCGGCGACAGTGGTGGGGCTGCTGGTGGCGGTGGGGCTGAGCGCGCTGCTGGGCTGGCTGCTCCGGCGCAGATGACGCAGCGCTCCGGGGACGTTGCGCAGGTCACACCGGTTGTGCTCCGTCACAGATGGGGGTCTCGGGCGGGATTACCCGAAGCACCCGGGGAAAGATAGATGACGTGAACCCGAAGCGGATCCTTGTCGTGGGTGCCGGTCACGTCGGCCTGTACGCCGCTCTGCGCCTGTCCAAGAAGCTGAGCAGGCGTGAGGCCGAGGTCATCGTCGTCGACCCGCAGCCGCACATGACGTACCAGCCGTTCCTCCCGGAGGCATCGGCGGGCAACATCTCCCCTCGGCACGCCGTGGTGCCGCTGCGGCGGGAGTTGCGTAAGTGCACCGTGGTGGCGGGCACCGTCACCCGGATCGACCACGACCGCATGACCGCCGTGGTGCAGCCGATCAGCGGCCCGGCCCGGGAGATCCGGTACGACCACGTGGTCGTCGCGCCCGGCTCGGTCTCCCGCACCCTGCCGATCCCCGGCCTGCACGAGAACGGCATCGGGTTCAAGACCATCGGCGAGGCCATCTTCCTGCGCAACCACGTGTTGGACCGGCTCGACGTGGCGGCCTCCACCACCGACCCGGCGGTCCGCAGCCGCGCGCTGACGTTCGTCTTCGTGGGCGGCGGCTACGCCGGCATCGAGGCGCTCGCCGAGATGGAGGACATGGCCCGGGACGCGCTGCGCTACTACCCGGAGCTGAAGCCGGAGGACATGCGCTGGGTGCTCGTCGAGGCGACCCAGCGGGTGCTGCCCGAGGTCGACCGGGACATGGGTGCCTACACGGTGCAGCAGCTGATGAAGCGGGACATGGACATCCGCCTGGACACCCGGCTGGAGTCCTGCGTCGACGGTGTGGTGACGCTCTCCGACGGCGACAGCTTCCCGTCCGACACGATCGTCTGGACGGCGGGTGTGAAGCCGTCGCCGATGCTCGACGCGACGGACTTCCCGCGTGACGAGCGCCGCCGGGTCACCTGCCGGCCGACGCTGCAGATCGTGGACGGCGACCGGGTGGTCGAGGGCGCGTGGAGCGCCGGTGACTGCGCCGCCGTACCGGACCTGACCAAGGAGCCTGGTAACTTCTGCTCCCCGAGCGCGCAGCACGCGGTGCGGCAGGCGGCGCGGATGGCCGACAACATCGCGAACGTGATCCGCGGGCGCGAGCCGGTCGACTACAAGCACAAGCACGCCGGCAGCGTGGCGAGCCTCGGCCTGTACAAGGGCGTGGCGCAGGTCTACGGCATCAAGATGACCGGCTGGCCGGCCTGGTTCATGCACCGGACGTACCACATGTCGCGGATCCCCTCGTTCAACCGCAAGGTGCGCGTGGTGGTCGACTGGACGTTGGCGTTCGTCCTCAAGCGTGAGGTGGTCGCGCTGGGCCAGCTGCACGACCCGCGCGAGGAGTTCGCCGAGGCGTCCGCCCCGCCGGTCGCCGCGCGCGTCTGACGCCCTTCGCGACAGGGCCCCTTCCCGTACGGGAAGGGGCCCTTCGCCGTGTCCGGGGCCCGGAACCGCCGCCCGGCCTCAGAACCGCCAGGTCCACGCGTCGGCGAGCCGCACCCCCGGCCGCCCGTAGAGCTGCTCCAGGGTGCGGCGCAGCAGCTCCGCGTGCGGTGTGTCGTCGGTCACCACCACGCACGAGGCGTGCCAGAACTCGACGTCCCGGGCGGCCTGGCGGCGTTGCCGGTCACCGACCGCCGGTGCCACGCCGCGGCGGGCCACGTCGGCGAGCAGCGCCGAGGTGGGTCGCTGCCAGGTGCCCATGGTGGCCGAGCCGTCCGGGCCGTACGGGCCGATGAAGAAGCCCTCCGGCATGGCGAAGGCGACACCGGTGGCGGTGGCCCAGCGCATCGGCCAGGGGTCCTGCGGCGTGGCGGCGGGCACCGGCACCAGCACCCCGCCGGGGCGTACGCACTGCCGCCAGTGCCCGCCGGTGACGAACTCGGGCAGCGGCGGCCGGTCCATCGTGGGCAGCGGGGTGGGAAAGACGCTGAGCAGCGCCGCGCCGGCCGCGACCGGGACGACCCGGCGGGCCCGGCCGGATTCGCCGAGCGCCCGGTGCACGGCGAGGGTGAGCACGGTGCCGGCGAGCGGCAGCACCGCCAGCGCGAAACGCGTCGGCAGTGCGCCGTCCACCACCGGCAGCCCTGCCAGCAGCGCGTACGGGCCGGGGATCCCGGTCCGCTCCCCGCCGGCCACGACCTCCGGCCCCAGCGCGAGCGCGGCCATCGCCAGCGCGCCGGCCACGAGCGCCACCACCGGGGCGCGCCGGCCCAGCCAGACCGCGCAGCCGACGGCGACCAGCAGCAGCGGCCAACCCAGGAACGTGGTGAACTCGGCCGGGCCGGTGGTGAGCCGTACCGCCTCCGGGTCGCCGAACACCGTCAGCGCGGACAGACGGGTCCAGCCGACCAGGTCGGCGGAGAAGTAGGCGGGCGGGAAGATCCCGTCCGCGACGCCCCGCGGGCCGGCGAACTGCACCCACAGCGGGTACGCCAGCACCGGCAGCGCCAGCCCGGCGGCGGCGAGCAGCCCTCCGGCGAACCCGGCACCGGCCCGGCGCAGCAGGTCCCGGTCGGCCAGCCCGTACGCGACAGCGGTCACCGCCAGGGTGAGTGCGGCGAGGAACAGCACCTCCTCGCCGACGAAGACCTGCGCGGCGACGACTGCGGCGAGCCCGGCCGCCGAGGACGCCATCCGGCGGCGGTCCGGGCCGTCCGGGCGACCGGCCGGGTCGGCGGCGCGCAGCAGCCGGACCACGAGCCAGACCAGCACCGGGACCAGCCACTGCGCGGTCATGTGCAGGTGCCCGTTGCTCTGCGAGACCATCCCCGGCCCGAAGCCGCAGAGTGCCGCGCCCAGCCCGGCGGCGAGCGGGCGGGCCCGCAGGACGCGGGTGAACAGCAGGTACCAGGCCAGCGCGGTGCCGGCCAGGTTGAGCGCGACCAGCAGCGCGAACGTGACCGGCGCGCCGAACGCCAGCGTGACCGGGGCGAGCAGCACGCCGAGCGCGACGACCGAGGTGTTCGCCATCAGGTTGACCCCGTCCGGCGCGTTCAGGCGGTCGCTGACCAGGCTCAGCTCACCGCGCAGGGCACGGGCGTCCAGCGCCAGGAACCACTCGTACAGCGTCTGGTCGGCCGGGTTCAGCGAGAGCACCCGTGTGCCCGGCGCCGGCCAGAGGCCGTGGGTGAGCCACCCGGCGAGCGCGACGAAGGCCAACCCCACGAGCAGGTCCGCGCGGTGCCGCCGGACGGCGGCCGTCACCCGCCGCGTGACCGCCGCCGGGCGGGCCGCCCCTGCGCGATCGGACCCGGGGGCCGTGCGGGCGGCGCTGGTCACGGCCTCGACCATAACGGCCCCACCTGTCGGGGTACGCCGCGTCGCGGCCGAGCCGCTACGGTGAGATCTGCACCCGCGCGTGTCGACGCGCCGGTGTCACCCGCCCGGGTGGTGGAACGGCAGACACGGCCGCCTTAAAAGCGGCTGCCGCAAGGCGTGCGGGTTCGACCCCCGCCCCGGGCACGTGAACTCTCAGGTTTCCCACAGCTAGCCGTAGCGCGCGCGATTGCGCCCACGTCTACCCTGGAGTAGCACGTCTTTCGTGCGATCGACCCCCTGAGGGAGGCCTGAGAAGTGAAGACCTCGAACCCGGTGCTCGCCCGGCTCGGCCAGGCGGCAGAGCGTGAGCGGGCGGCCGGGTACGCCCAGCCCGGGCCGTACGGTCAGCCCGGATACCCCCAGCAGCAGCAGTTCCCCCAGCAGCCCTACGCCCAGCCCTACCCGGGCGGCTACGGCCAGCCGGTGGCCCCGCCCACCGTGACCCCGATGACCCTCGACGACGTGGTCGTCAAGACGGTCCTCATGCTCGCCATCCTCGGCGCCTCCGCCGCGGCGGCCTGGGTGCTCGTACCGGATGCGCTCGCCGGCCCGGCCTGGATCGGTGCCGCTGTGGTCGGCCTCGTGCTCGGCCTGATCATCTCGTTCTCGCGGATGGCCAACCCGGCGCTCGTCGTGGCGTACTCGATCGTCGAGGGCGTCTTCGTCGGCATGGTCAGCAAGGCGTTCGAGTCGCTCTACGACGGCATCGTGCTCCAGGCGGTCGTGGCCACGTTCGGCGTCTTCTTCCTGATGGCGATGATCTACAAGGCCCGGATCATCCGGGCCACGCCGAAGTTCGCCCGGATCATGGTGGCGGTCATCGCCGGTCTGTTCGGCGTGATGCTGGTCAACCTGGTGCTGGCGCTGTTCGGCGTGAACACCGGCCTGCGCGACGGCAGCCCGCTCGCGATCGGCTTCAGCCTGGTCTGCATCGTGGTGGCGTCGCTGAGCTTCGTGCTCAACTTCGCCGACATCGAGGAGGGGGTCCGGATGGGCCTCCCGCAGCGCTACTCCTGGACCGCCGCCTTCGGCATCGTGGTCGGCCTGGTCTGGCTCTACATCGAGATCCTGCGGCTGCTCAGCTACTTCCAGGGCGACGACTGACATCACGCCCTCCCCGACGACGCCCGCCTGCCGCATCCGCGGCGGCGGGCGTCGCCGTTTTCCCGTCCCCGCCGCGCCGCCCGGGGCAGAGTGGGATCCGGGTACGTGGGCGGGAGGTGGTCACGGTGCGCAGTGCCAACCCGGTGCTGGACCGGCTGGACGACGTCGGCCGCGCCGAGCGGCAGGTGCTCGGGGTCGGGCCCGCCGACGCGATGACTGTGGCCGACGTGGTCAGCCGGACCGTGGGACTGCTGCTGGTCACCGGCGTCACGGCGGCGGTGTCCTGGGTGGTGGTGCCGCAGGCCGCGTGGATCTCCGCCGCGCTCGCCGGAAGCGCTCTGGCCAGCCTGGCCCTGGTGCTCGTCATCTCGCTGAAGCAGATCACCAGCCCGCCGGTGATCGTCGGCTACGCGGTGCTCCAGGGGTTGCTGCTCGGCGTGGCCAGCCGCGCCTTCGAGATGGTGTATCCGGGGATCGTGGCGCAGGCGGTGGTCGGCACGTTCGGCGTCTTCTTCGGCATGGCGGTGCTCTACCGGGCCCGGCTGGTGCGTGCGACCCCGCGCCTGGCCCGGCTGGTCATCGGCACGCTCGTCGGGATCGTCGCGATCGGCCTGGTCAACCTGTTCGTGTACCTGTTCACCGGGCGGCAGGGGGCGGTCGTCTACAGCCTGAGTGACCGGGTGGGCTGGTTGCCGTACCTGTTCTCGGTGGTGGCGATCATCGCGGGCGCGCTCAGTTTCATCCTCGACTTCGATCTGGTCGAGCGGTCGGCCGCGAACCGGCTGCCCCGACGCTACGCCTGGTACTGCGCGTTCGGTCTGCTGGTCGGGCTGATCTTCCTGTACTGGCAGATCCTCCGCCTGCTCAGCTACGTACGCCGCTGACGGCGGCTCCGGGCGCCTGTCGCGGCTGATGCCGGCTCAGCCCGCGGACGTCTGCTCGGGGCGCTTGTCGGCGTTGATGCCGGCTTCGGGCGCCTGTCGCCGCGTCGTGGCCCGGAGCCGCCGTAGACTCGGCGGCGATGAGCGCAGCGGAACTGGACCGGGCGGTGACCCTGCTGGTCCGACAGGTCGGGCACTGGCAGCAGCCGCGCTGGTCGGCCAAGGCCGACGGCGGCAACGTGTCCCGGGCCGACCTGGTGCACAAACTGGTCCAGGAGATCGCCAATCTGGCCGCCGACGCGGCCGGTGAGCCGCGCCGCGAGGTGCCCCGCCTGCCCAGCGACCTGGCCCTGCCCGACCAGCTCCGCGTGGTGGCCGCCGACCTGATGCTCGCCGCGCCCCCGGAGCAGGTCCTGGCCGAGGCCACCGCGCAGGTAGCTCGAACCCGCGCCGCCCTCTGACTCCGCCCCGCCCCTCGTCGTGTTGATCATGAGGTTGGCGGCGACAAAACGGACGCGAATCCGCGTCAACTCTATGATCAACACGAGCGGGGACGGTCAGGGCTCGAGCCAGCGGCGTACCTTGCGGCGTCTTGAGCGGTCGCGCGCCCGCAGGACCGCGGGGCGGTCGTGGCCGGCGGCCTCGGCCTGCCCCGCGTGCAGCAGGCCGTAGGTGAACGTGTTCTCGCCGTCTGCGTACGCCTGAAGGGCCTGCCGCCGCAGCACCTCCCGGGTGACCACCGAGTCCTGATGGGTACCGAGCAGATCCTGGAGCGCCTTGAACTGCTTCACCAGGCGGGCGGCCCGCTTGCCGGCGGCCGGTTCACGCACCTCCACCGCGTAGCGGGCGGCCTTGAGTTTCTTGCGTGCCTCGTGCAGCGCGGCGTCCCCGTCCGGCCCGGTGACGGCGAGCGAACAGTCCAGCCGCTCGTCGGCGCGGCGCACCGACCGGCGGATCCGGCGGTCGACCCAGCGCCGGCCGACATCGGCCGCAGGGGCGCCGGCCAGCCGGTCCAGACGGGCCAGCAGTTCGGGGTAGCGGTCGGAGTCCAGCGCGGACCGCAGCGCGGTGGTCGCCCCGGCAAGATCGGCGGCGAACCGTTCGCCGATCCGCGCCGCGACCGGACCGAGCACCAGCTCGTCCGGCAGCTCGTGCACCGCCTCGGTGAGCCGCGCGGCCATCACCTGGCTGTCCCGGACCCGGCCCAGCTCCCCGCCGAGGCGGCGCAGCTCGGCCCGCACCGCCTCGCTCTCCCGGCGGTCCCACAGACCCCGGAAGGTACGCAGCGTCGCCCGCAACCGGCGGGTCGCCACGCGCATTTCGTGGACGGCGTCCTCGTCCCCCTGGTATGCGGCCGCATGGTTGCCGACGATCGCGTCCCGCTGCGCCCTCACGTACGCGAGGACCGGTGCCGCCGGACCGTCCGGTTCCCGGTCGTCGAAGCGCTCGATCCGGCCGGCCACGGCCCGGTGCGACTTGCTGACCGCCACCTCGCGGGCACCTGCCGCGCGCAGCCGCCCACCGAGCGCGTCGAGCAACGCCTCGTCGCCCTCGACCAGCTCGATCTCGATCTCGTGCCAGGTCCGCGCGGCACCGTCCACCAGGTCCTCGGACCGGACGTCGTCCTCGGCCAGCTCGGCCAGCACCCGGCCGTCCGCGCCCAACAGCCGGTGTTCGCGGCGGCGGTTGACCACCCGGGCCGCCGGTGCGACAGGGTGGCCGCGCGACGCGCCCCGGATCAGCGCGACCAGCTCGGGCGGCGGACCGTCGTCGGACGCCCCGGCCGGGAACTGGTGCTCGACCCGGGTGCCACCGACCGCGCCCACCTTGAGATGCCAGCCCGCGTCGTGCCCGCCGGTACGCCGGCGCAGCGCGTGCCCGCTGCGCAGCAGGAGAAGGTCGCCGGTGTCCCAGTAGACGGCGTCCAGATCCGAGACGGTGGCGTCGGACATGGTCACGACGCCACCGCACCCGGTCAGGTCGGGCATCCGGAAACCCTCGTCGCCGGAGTACTTGCGCTCACGTTCCACGACGGTCGCCATGCGGTCTCCCGTACCCGGCCCGCGCTCCGGCGAACCGGTCTCAGCTCAGTCGTTCGAGCACCATCGCCATGCCCTGGCCACCGCCGACGCACATGGTCTCCAGACCGATGGTCTTGTCGTGCCACTCCAGCGCGTTGAGCAGCGTGCCGGTGATCCGGGCGCCGGTCATGCCGAACGGGTGGCCGACAGCGATCGCGCCGCCGGAGACGTTCAGCTTCTCCTCCGGGATGCCGAGCTGCCGGTACGACGGGATCACCTGGGCGGCGAACGCCTCGTTGATTTCGACCAGGTCGACGTCGTCGATGGTCATGCCGGCCCGCTTCAGCGCCTGCTTCGACGCCTCGACCGGGCCCAGACCCATGATCTCGGGGGAGAGCGCTGTGACGCCGGTCGACACGATCCGGGCCAGCGGGGTGAGACCCAGCTCGGACGCGCGATCGGCGCTCATGATCACCACGGCGGCGGCGCCGTCGTTGAGCGGGCAGCAGTTACCCGCGGTGATCCGGCCGTCCGGGCGGAACACCGGCTTCAGACCGGCCACCGCCTCCAGCGTCACCCCGGCACGCGGGCCGTCGTCGGTGCTGACCACGGTGCCGTCCGGCGTGGTGACAGGGGTGATCTCGCGGGCCCAGAAACCGTCCGCGATCGCCTTCTCGGCGAGGTTCTGGCTGCGGACGCCGAACGCGTCCATGTCCGCACGGGTCACGTCGTACACCTGGGCCAGGTTCTCCGCCGTCTGCCCCATGGCGAGGTAGATGTCGGGGAGCTGCCCGGTCTCGCGCGGGTCGGTCCACACCCCGGCACCACCCTGGGCGCGGGCCGCGGAACGCTCCCGCGCCTCGGCGAAGCGGGGATTCTCCCAGCCGCCGCCGACGAGCGCCTGCGCCTCCGGCGGCAGCGTGTCCGAATTGCCCCGGGCGTACCGGGAGACCATCTCCACACCGGCGGAGACGAACACGTCACCCTCACCGGCGCGGATCGCGTGCATCGCCATCCGGGTGGTCTGGAGCGAGGACGCGCAGTAGCGGGTCAGCGTGGCGCCGGGCAGGCCGTCGAGGCCCATCAGGGTGGCGACCACCCGGGCCATGTTGAAGCCCTGCTCGCCGCCGGGCAGACCGCACCCCAGATAGAGGTCGTCGATGGTGGCGGGATCGAGCGCCGGGACCTTGTCGAGAGCAGCCTGGACGATGGTGGCGGCGAGGTCGTCCGGGCGGACCTCGCGGAGGGAACCCTTGAACGCGCGGCCGATGGGGGACCGGGCGGTGGCGACGATGACGGCGTCGCGGGGCGACTCAATCGGCATGAACCAACGTTAACGCGCGAGTAACATGCCGGGAAGTCGCGAGGCGGGCGGGAAATGTCACCCCTTGGGCGGCTGCCGGCGGTGCCGGAACGCGACAGCAGCCGCCGCCTCGACCGCCGGGAGCAGGGCGTGCGCCCACACCCGGTAGCCGTCCGCCGACGGGTGGAAGCCGTCGCGGCACAGCGTGCCCGCATCCGCACGGAAGACCGGGCCGGTCTCGGTGCCCAGGTCGACAACGGTGCCCCCGGCGTCCAGCACGGCCGCCGTCTGGGCCCGTGCCATCCGCCGCCCGGACCAGCCGAGCACCTGACGCAGCGGCGCGGCGACCGCGCGTACCGCGCCCAGGTCGGGACACGTGCCCACGACCACCTCGACGTGCGCCTCCCGCAGCCGGCGTACCGCCGAGCCGAGATAGGCCGCCGCGTCACCGGGCCGGACCATCGCGGTGGCGTCGTTCGCCCCGATCAGCACCACCGCCACGTCCGGCGGCTCGCCGAGCAGCGCCCGGGCCACCTGGGTCGCCAGGTCGGTGGCGCGCGAGCCGGAGACACCCACGCTGGACAGCTGCACCCGGCGGCCGGCCGGCCCCTCGGCGAGCAGGTTGGCCAGCTGACCGCCGATCGTGTCCTCGAACCGGTCGACACCCACACCGAGCGCCGACGAGTCGCCCAGCAGCACCAGCCGCAGCGGAGGCGCGTCCGCACGGCCGACCGTCGCGCGCAGCACCAGACCCAGCTCGGGCTGGGCGTACTCGCGGCTACGGGCGACGATGGCCTGGCCGGCGAGGACCGCCGCGCCGCCCACCGTGCCGGCCAGCAGCGACAGGGCCGCGGCCCGGCCCCAGCGGCCCACCTCGGTCCGCTCGCTCATGCCGGCACTCCGCTTCGCTCCGTGCCGTCATGAGGCACCTTTGCGCTGAGCTGGCTGATTCGCTCGCTGCGCTCGCTCATGCCGTCACTCCGCTTCGCTCCGTGCCGTCATGAGGCACCTCTGCGCTGAGCTGGCT